>JAKLHU010000551.1 GCA_022709995.1 Verrucomicrobiota bacterium
TCCCCCAGCGCAAACAACTCCATGCTCGTGTACATCCCGCGCTGCTTCTCCTGGCCAAGATAAATCACGTTCTTCAGAAACGGAAAACGGGCGCTCTGCAAATGCCCGCGCGGATGCTGCCGCAACTCGGGGACAAGCTCGTGCACGACGTTGACATAATTGACGTCGCGCAGGCCGTCGACAATCACCAGCGTATGCATGTCCGACTGCCGAACCACGTATTCCAGCTCGTGCGACTTGTAGTTGGTGTTGATCGTCACCAGGACCACGCCGATCTTCGCGGTCGCGAACATCAGCGTCAGCCATTCCGGGACATTGCGCGCCCAGACGCCGACATGGTCGCCCTTGCGGATGCCAATCGCCAGCAGGCCCTTGGCAAACCGGTCCGTGCGCTCGTCAAACTCCGCATAGCTCCAGCACAAGTCGCGGTCCGGATACATGATGAACGGATGATCCGGATGCGCCTTGACCTGATCCGCGTATAAATCGCCAATCGTCTTTTCGGTAAATAATTCGCTCATCGCAAGAAAACCCTCTCTGACCCGGCGCCCGGAAGCGGCGCCCCGTTGCTGCTGCTGTTCGGCCCACATGCGCCGGCCGCGGCCGGCCGGCGGCGCCCTCGACTAATGCGGCGTATAGACGACGGCGAGAATCCGGGCATCCTGCCCGCCGGTCGCGTGCACATGGTGCGGGACGATCGAATCATAGTAGATGCTGTCGCCGGCGGCCAGCGCGTACTTCTCCCGGCCGTACACGATCTCCAGGCTGCCCTTCAAGACATAGATGAATTCCTCGCCTTCGTGACTCGACAGCTCGTGCCGGTCATTCTTCGCATCGTGCACGTCAATGACAAACGGCTCCATGTTCCGGTCGCGCTTGTTGACGGCCAGGGCATGGAAATCAAGGCCCTGGCGGTCGCCGCCACCGGCAAAACGCACCGCCTCGATGCCCTCGCCGCTGCCGCGCGTGACGACCGGATCGCACAAGTTGCTGTCGTCCAGAAAAGTCCCCAGCCGGACCCCCAGCCCGCGCGCGATTTTCATCAACGGCGTCAACGACGTGGTGACGGCGCCCTCTTCAATCTTCCGGATCTGATCCAGGCTTATTCCACACCGCTCGCTGAGCTCCTCCAGGCTGACCCCGCGCATCTCGCGCAGGCTCTTGATCTTGGCACCGACTTCGTTGTTGGCTGGCATCGTATTGTCTTCCTCAGTCCAGGGTGATCACCGGGCCGGAACTCCCGGCCATGAGCAAAAATCATACTATAAATTCATCCAGGCGAAAAAACAACGGCGACCGGCCTTCAGGGCGCCGTCTCCACCTGCAAGTCGTCAAAATAGACCCGGCCGCGCTCGGTATTCTCCAGCGTGAACATGACCACCAGCCGGCAGGGCAGTTCGCGCGGCGCGATGTTGTAGACCGTCAGCTGCCGCCATTCGCCATTTTTGACTTCCGGCGCGGACACGGTGGTATTGTTGTCAGCCGCCCGCCACTGCGGGTCGCGGGCATTGGCCCCCTGCGAGGTCGTCGCCTGCCAGCGCATGTCCAGCTTCACCGCCGTTCCCGCGTCCACCCCTTCCGCCCGAAACCAGACCGAGGCCTTGAGCTTCTGCGGCGCGTCAATCGCGACATTGTGCAGATAGCACATCGGCGTGCCGCCGCTGCCGGCGGCGTCGATATACACGGCGCCGGACCGGTCGCGGCCAGCCGTCTCCTCCCAGCCGAAACTGCCCCGCGAATAATCGCGCTGCCAACTCGAAACCTTGTCGCCACGGGCGTTGTAGTCAACCGCCAGCAGGGGCTGAAACGCCATCTTCTCCGGATGACGCATCAGCTGCTGCCGGACCATGGCGTCGGCGATCTTCTCCTTCCAGGTCCGGAAAGACTGCCGAATATGCTCCGCCCGCGCCGGATGCGTCGACAACGGCGCCATCTTGTCCAAAAGCTGCTCAAAACGGTCGATCTCGGCCGGGTCCAAAGCCGCCAGATAGTCGGAAGACTTGAACGGCAGGTACTGGTTTCCGCGCCGGAACCAGTCCGTCCGCGGCACCGCCGTCGTCCAGAAACGCTCCAAACCGGCGTAATAGTCCTTCAGCAGGGGC
>JAKLHU010000552.1 GCA_022709995.1 Verrucomicrobiota bacterium
GAGGTGGCGGAGCCGCTCGCGGTTGCCCTGGAACGTTTCGGCCAGCCAGTTCAAGTCATTGGGATCAATGTCGTTCATAATGAGGCCGCCTGCCGACGAGGGGTGGAAACTGCGTTTGGGCTGGGATGGACAGGAAACGCCTTGGCCGGAGTGTTTATTGCGCTGGGCGTGGTGGCGGGGGGAGTCGCGGCGCCGGCGGTGTGTGGAAGCGGCCGGGGTGCGCCGGGCCGGCCGGGGTGCGGGTTCAGGTCAAGTCGCAGCGGCTGATGATTTTGTCATAGGCCCAGGCGTCCCATTCCGGTTTGACGCCGATGCCGGTAAGGTCGCCATAGGAGGTGAAGATCAGTCCGCCGCCGAAGGCGGTGATCATGCGGTCGACTTCGGCCTCGATCAGCTGGCGGTTGCCAGTCGGGAGGATCTTTTGGATGTCGACCGGCGAGAAGAGAACGGCGCGGTATTTTCGCAGGAGGGCGCTGAGGTCGTTGAAGTCGTAGACGGCGGGTTGATCGAATTGGAAGCAGTTGACGCCGGCTTTCAGGAGCGGTTCCAGGATTTCGCGGTTTTGGCCGCAGGAGTGCATGAAGACCGCGATGCCGAGGTCGTGGGCGAGGCCGAACAGGCGGGTGTACAGGTCGCGGAAGAATTCGTTCCACATGGCGGGTGAGAAGAGCAGTCCGCGCTGGGTGCCCATGTCTTCGCAGAAGAAGATGGCGTCGGCCTTGGCGTCGCCGGCGGCGAGGATGATAGTTTCATAGATGTCGGCCAGGGTGGCGTGCAGCCGGTGGAGGTTATCCGGGTGCAGGGCCATGTCCATCAGGTAGTTGTCCATGCGGCGGATGTATCTGGCCTGGGCGAAGATCCAGCCGGGCAGGCCGGCCAGCCGGAAACGGTCGTCCTGGTCTTTGGCGAAGCCGGCGCGGAAGCAGTCGGCCGCGGCGGCGCGGTCGAAGACCGGCGGGGTGAAGCGGTCGAAGTCGTTCCAGTCGGCAATGACCGGCTTGAATACTTCGCCGCCTTTGCAGGCATCCTTGGCGGCCATTCGGTGCCAGAGGTTGCCCCAGATGTCATCGTAGTATTCATAGTCGCCTTCAATCCAGCGTTTTTGGACGTATCCCCGCGGGGCGCCCGGGCCGCCGCCGATGAAGTCGTTGCGGCGGCCTTCGTCGAAACGGAGGCCTGGCCGCGGCTGGCCGGTGCGGGCGAGATTGGCCTTGATGATGTCTCTGGGGGTCATGGCTGGTTGTCCTCGGTCAGACGTGAGCAGGCAGGGGGGGCGAAGGCATCAAGTTGCGTCAAATATATCGGGGAGTTGCCGAATTCCAAGTCTGGAACGACGGTTTACGGCGCCGTCAAGGTAATCGGTCACCCATTGATAATGGCGGTCCTAATGGCCAGGCGCGCCAAGGTGGCGCCTCAGGCCCTGAGGCGCTAAAGCGTTGACTCCTCTATCGCTTAATTCTCAATGGGTGACCGATTACCCGTCACGTCGGGGGTGACGAGGAGCGGGAAGGACGATTCCGAGGCGTCGGCGCCATGGCGGAGGATGGCTTTGACGGTGTAGCGGCCAATCGGCAGGGCGGCCGTCGGCAGTTCCAAAAAGCTGCTGTCCGGCAAGCTGGCCCACTGGCGGCGGGCGGCCGTCTCCCCGGCCGCGTTGAGAATCGCGATGTCGAGTTGGCGGGAAGGGGCTTCGCTGAAGCAGCGGAGTCGGATCGGGCATGTCTTCCCGGCGGTGGCGATGGGTCTGGGGTCGGCCCATTCCAGGGGTTGGCGGAAGATGAGAAAGGCGGCGTCGATGGGGTGGCGGCGGTCGGCGGCGGTGAAGTCAACCGCAACTTGGGCGGCGCCGGCGTAGTCGAGGTCGAACGCGACCGTGACCGGCAGTTCGGCCTGGGCCGGGAGGACGGCGGGGACGGCCTGGCGCCCGAGCTCGCGCTGGCCGTCGGCGGCCAGGACGATCAGGATCAGCTCGCCGGCGGCGTCAAACACCGGCGCGTACACGTTGTAATCGGGCAGGTGCCCGCCTCCGTGGTCGGGATCGTTGCCGAGGAACACATCGCCCTCGCCCCAGTCGTAATCGCGAATAAATTCCAGCCCATAA
>JAKLHU010000553.1 GCA_022709995.1 Verrucomicrobiota bacterium
CCGCCGGCCCCGTCCACACCCAGGGCATTGCCTTCAGCACCGACGGCGGCGCGACCTTCCGCCGGTACGCCGGCAATCCGGTCATCGGGCCGCTGACGCGGGACAAGGAGCGCGATCCGGCCGTGATGTGGGACGACACGGCCGGGGTCTGGCGCCTGATGCTCTACCTGGGAGACACGTCGCGCGAGTTCGCCCTGTTTCAGTCCGACGACTTGCTCGCCTGGCGGGAGACGTCGCGACTGACGATCCCCGGCGGTCGTGAATGCCCTGACCTGCTGACGATGACCGACGAGGCGACCGGCGTTCGCCAGGCCGTCGTTCTGGAAGCCAATGGCAACTACCTGGTCGGCGGCTTTGTCGATGGACGGTTCGTCGCCGGCGGCGGCGGCGGCTTTTTCCAGCGGCCGGCGACGGGTCGCGGCATCTATGCCGGCCAGACCTTCAAGAACACCCCGGACGGTCGCGTCGTCTACCTGGCCTGGCAGCAGGATTTTGTCCGCAACGATGTGTTTTCGCAATCCATGACGTTGCCGGTGGAATTGCGCTTGCGCCGGGGCGCGCTGCTGGCGCAGCCGCTGCCGGAGCTGCGGGGGTTGCGCTGCGAAGAGGACACCGGCTGCCATGAGCTTTGCTTTAGCACGGGCGCCGAAAAGCTCGACTTGACCATTTACGGCAACGACATGGCGTTTGACGGCGTGGCCGGCGACGTGCTGGTCGGCGCCACCAGGCTGCGGTATCCGGCGTCCGGGCCGCTGCATTGGCGCCTGTTTGTCGACCGCAACACCATGACCTTGTTTGAAGGCGAAGGGCGGCTCTGGCATGGGCGCGCCATTCATCGCTGGGCAAACACGCCGCTTGTCGGCCCGTCGAAGCCGTCGAATCTCCAAGTCCATCATCTGCGATCCATCTGGCCGTAATCGTCAACCGCCCTCGCAGTCGCTGCCGACCAGACGTCAGCATGTCTTGTCAACAGCGCCTCGATGAATCAGCCCGGGGAGGAGTGATCATGGACATGGGGCAGCACGAAGTCGGAAAAGAGGGGTTCTGGCAACGCCATTCGCCGCGCCAGGTTCTGCTTTTCAGCCTGAGCTGGCTGGTGCTGATGACTATAGCCCTGCCCATGGCGCTCATCCACCTGCTGCCACCGCTATTGAACCCGGAATGGACAGATTGGTTCACCATTTTGCTGGTTGTCGGTTTGGGCATTGGCTTGGCGCTGCCCTTCTTTGCCGGTCTGGTTTTGCTGTTTCGGGCTCTGCACGAGATTGTACGAAGCCATTTTTCCACCAAATGGCCTTTGCTGGCTCTTCAGGTCGTCATCTTCTACAGTTATCTGGGTGCGGCTTTGGCGGTGACGCCCGTCCTGATCAAGCAGAAGCGCTACTGGTTTGCCGCTGCCGGCCTGGCCAGCCTGGGCTGTTTTCTGACGGTGCTGTTGCTCCGCTTTGGCGGGCTGGGGCTGGCGGTGACACCGAGCGTTATCCGTGGACTGGCCGCCATCGGCGTGTTTGCTCTGATCGCCGCGGCCTGCGGGTGCCGAGATCGCCGTCCTTTGCATCCGTCCTGCCTGTGGCCATTGGCGCTGGCGGGCGTCTTTTGGGTCGGATTGCATGCATACCGGGTCAAACTCGACCGTGATTTGCACCAGGGCCGACAGGAACTAAGCAAACTGGTCGGTCACTCTGTCGAGTTGAGGGACTTTCTGGCTCGCGAGCGCCGGGGGCTTTCACTGGCGAAAGAGCCGCTGAAAACCCTCATTGCCGCCAAACCCGACAGCCAGGCGCCAGACTTCACGACCGCCAGTCGGAGCGAGCACCTGGCCTATGTGGAAAAGCTCCGGTCCGAAGCGCCGGACTTTGTCGCCGCCGCCGAAGCGCTGGTGAAAATGCCGGTCATGGGCATCCGGCATGACGATCCGGAGGACTGGATGGCCGACTCCAAACTTCCGGAACTCGCCGCCTTCCGGCAGGCGGCGCGATATTGCGGCAGCGATTTGGTGGCTCGTTGCGACGACCGCGATCTCGTCCTGAGCCGCTGCGCCGACCTGGAGCGCCTGCGTGACTGGTCGCTTTCCAAATCCACTTTGACGGCCAAGCTGGTG
>JAKLHU010000554.1 GCA_022709995.1 Verrucomicrobiota bacterium
TATCATTCTGAACAGTCCATCGAGTGTCGCGGCCGGGCGGCGTCGGCGCGAGCGGTGGTCCGGCGCCGGGTCGGCGTTGTGTTTCGGCGCATATATCAAGGATTGTCTGGCGCCGGATGCAGTTTTTTCACGGCGCTTGCCAATGCCTGCCTGGCGTCGGACCTTGTTGGCGCCAGCCGGTTGACGGCCGGCCGACGGAGACTTACATTAGCGGTTAGACATCGCCTCGGCGATTGGCGGCCGTGATGTTGCCGGCAGAGGCTCGGAGCCCACTGGCTTCGGCGTCGCCGACCCATCATCGGCCTTGACATTCTGCCAACCTCAACGCGATGCGCATGTTATCCGCCCTTTGCCAAAAATGGTGACACCACATGACCCTTCACCGCAAAAACATTCTTTTGGACACGGACATCGGCACGGACATTGACGACACCTGGGCCCTGGGCCTTCTCCTCAACTGTCCGGAACTCCAGCCCGGCTTGGTCCTCACGGCCACCGGCGACACGCTCTACCGAGCCCGTCTGGCCTGCCGTATTCTCGACGCAACCGGTCGCCGCGAGGTCCCGGTTGCCGTCGGCATTCCCACTGAATTCGCCCGCACGGCCTGCAGTCAGGAGGCCTGGGTCGGGAATTATCAGCTGGGAGATTATTCGGGAAAAGTCCATCGGGACGGCATTCAGGCCGCCGGGGAATGGTTGCAACGCACGGAGGCAGCGACCGTCATCGCCCTTGGCCCGCTGACGAACATCGCGGCCTTGTGCGTTCGGCATCCGGATCTGATTGCCCGCTGCCATTTTATCGCCATGCTCGGCTCGATTGCCAAAGGCCACCGCGACGCCGCGGGCGCCATCAGCGAATACAACGTCTGCGGCGATATCCCTGCCGCCCAGGCGGTGTTCAAAGCCCCATGGAAAAGCGTCACCATCACTCCTCTTGACTCCTGCGGGAACATCGTCCTGGATGGCGAGCGATACCAGCGCCTGCTGACCTCCAGCCGCCCCATCCCCCGCTGCATCCTGGAGAACTACAGCGCGTGGCGAAAGCAAGACGCGGCTTGCCCGCCGCGGCAAAGCTCCGTGCTTTTCGATACGGTCGCCGTCTATCTGGCTTTTGCGGAGGAACTTTTAGTGATGCGAGAGCTCCGCCTCGACATCGACGATGACGGTTTCATGCGGGAAACCGCCGCCGGGCGCCTTGTCCGTACCGCTCTGGACTGGAAAGACAAGGAGGCCTATCTCGATCTTCTTCTCCATCGCCTCCTCGCATGAGAACCCAGCCAATCGGAGCGGCGGCATGACTGCGTTGCTCATGCCCCCTGCTCCGGCAGAAACCTTGCCATTGAGGCAACGTTGTCCCCGTCCGCTGTCCCACGCGGCGCGGCGCAATGACGTCTGTTAGCCATCCCTGCCCCCTCCCGGTCGCCACTTCCACGTATAATTAAGGAAAGAATCGCATGATGTACACTCCGGACGCGAATCGCTACGCAAAAATGACATACCGCCGGTGCGGGAGCTCCGGGCTGAGGCTGCCGGCCGTCTCGCTCGGCCTCTGGCATAATTTCGGCTCGGTCGATGTCTATGAAAACGCCCGGGCGATGGCGCACACGGCGTTTGACGCCGGCATTACCCATTATGACCTGGCCAACAACTACGGTCCCGAACCAGGTTCGGCGGAAATCACCTTCGGACGCATTCTGCAGCAGGACCTGCGTCAGCATCGCGATGAGCTGATCATCTCCAGCAAGGCCGGGTATTTGATGTGGCCCGGACCCTATGGCGAATGGGGCTCGCGCAAAAACCTGATCGCCAGCTGCGACCAAAGCCTCAAGCGCCTCGGACTGGACTATGTCGATATCTTCTACCACCACCGTCCCGACCCCGAAACGCCGCTGGAAGAATCCATGCTGGCCCTGGACCAGATCGTCAAAAGCGGCAAGGCCCTCTACGCCGGAATCTCCAACTACCCTGCCGAACTGACTGCACGTGCTTCAAAGATCCTAATGGAACTCGGTACTCCCTGCCTCATACACCAACCCAAATATTCCATGTTTGAACGCTGGGTTGAAAAAGACCTGCTTTAGG
>JAKLHU010000555.1 GCA_022709995.1 Verrucomicrobiota bacterium
CGAAGCCGACCTTCCCGGCGTGGAATACCGCGTGGTCACACCCGGCGGCGAGAAATATCGCCTCAACCAAGGCCATCTCGCCATTATTCCGCCTTCCGAGCCGGCCACGATTGAAGTCACCGGACTGACGGCGCCCGGCCGTCTGACCGTCTTCCCACTCGACCATCACGGCAAAAACACCGTCACCACCATTGCGGTCCACTGACCGTTGACTGTCCACCGAAGCGCCGCCTCAAAGTTGGCCGTCTTCTGCCAATCAGCCCCGTTGCCGGCCGCCGCCGGGGGCTGGATGATGGCGCGAGCCGACACCTGGCTACCGCGCCCTGCCGACGGCTTGACACAGCTCGGATTGCACTCATGACCACGATAAAACGACTTGTTTTCAACCCACACCTGGCCCTGGACGCCGATTCGCCGGTCCCGCTCCACCATCAACTGAGCGAGGGACTGACCCGCGAACTGCGCCAGCGACGCATTCGGCGCGACACCTACATGCCGACGATCCTCGCTCTGGCCAGGCACTATGGCCTGCACCGGGACACCGTCCGCAAGGCCTATGCCGTCATGGAAGACAGCGGCGTCATCCGTCGAACTGCGGGCGGGCGCCTGCACCGGGTGACCGACGACTTCGCCGACAGCAGCGCTGCCCTGCCTCCGACGGCCGTCGGCATGGTCCTGCCCAGCCGAATGGAAAACCTCCTGCAGCCCCGCCTGGCGGTATCGGCGCTGCAGGTCGTCGGTGGCATCATGGATGCGGCGGCCGACCTGGGCTTCACCGCCATGGTCGTGCCGCTGCCCCAGGCCGACGACGAGGTGTCGCGCCTGACCGGATGGCTGCAGACCATGCTGTCGCGCCTGAACGGCCTCATCTACCTCGGCGAAGACGCCCACAGCCGCCACGACCGGGCCTTTTCCCTGCTTCTTGCGGAACAATCGATTCCCCAGGTCTTCATCAGCGGGCACCGTTTTCTGGAACATCTGGGCATAGTCTCCATCGACCTGGAAACAGGCATCGAGGCGGCGGTCGGGCACCTGCATCAGCTGGGCCACTGCCGCATCGCCGTCGTTGGCGACCGCATCCCGGTCCGGCCCATGTTTCAATTACAGACCTTTGACCGGATACCCGCCATGGTCGCCGCCCTGGAGCGCCGGGGCCTGCGTCTGCCGGAACAGCTGCTCCACATTGGCCGTCTGGGTGATCCCGACGACAACCTGTCGTGGCTGCGCCAGACTCTGACCCGCCCCGGCCGGCCCACTGCCATTCTGACTGACAACGACCGCAATGCCGCCCGGGTCTTCGCCGTCGCCGCGGAACTGTGCCTGCGCATTCCGGAAGACTTGTCCCTGATCGGATATGGCGCCACCCCAAATCTGCCGCCGGTGACCACCATCTGCCATCCCTGGCGCGAAAGCGGCCAAGCCGCCGTCGACATGATCGCCGAATCCCTGCGCCGCCGTCTGCCGGTCAATCAGCTCACCCGAGTCCTGCCGGCCCCGCTCGTGCACCGCGGCACCACCGCCAAGCCAGCCCCGCCTCCTGCTTCCAGATGATGTTCGGGTAAAAATCGCCTTGTTTTGAACGACAGATAAACACCGATGCTCACGGATGTTGTTTACAGAGCCAATCGTTCACGCCGTCCTGATCGTTCAGCGTTCATTGTCCACTACTTCACTTCCTGGACATAGACATGACGCAGCACGCCCCAGGTGAACGAAAGGCGCATCCAGCGGGCCCCAGAGGGCGTCTGCAGCTCCACTTCGCCCTCGGTCTGGCGGTGCAACACCTGCATAGGCAGGCGATTGCGACCGACCTCGGAGGCCTCGCCAAAGCCATTGTCCCGATAGTACGTCAGGCCCAGCCGAAAACAATTTCGGTCCGGATGCGCCTCGCCGCCAAAGCGCACCCGCAGGCGTGCCCCGCCGGTGACGGGAATGTAGTCGCCGACTCCCCAGCTCACGCCGAGGTCGAGACCGGGAACGCCGGCCTTGTCATAGAAGAATTGGGCCCGGTGCAGGTAACCATAGCCGGAAGGATTGTACGACCCCAGCCGCAGGTCGGGATTGATATTGAGGGACGG
>JAKLHU010000556.1 GCA_022709995.1 Verrucomicrobiota bacterium
CGATGTTGCGACGCAACATCGGCCATAACAGGCTTGCCCCCAGGCCCGGGCAAGGGGCGTGAACGGCTTGCCGCTCAGGGCGCCCAGCCCGGCCCCGGCAGGTACTCCACCATGTCCCCCGGCAGGATGGTGGCGCCGGCGAACCAGGCCGTGCCGGCCCCCGTGTTCAACAGCAGGATGTTCACCTGGCGTGCCGCCGGCGGGATGACAAACGTGCGGTCCAGCGTGAACCAGCTTTCCTTGCCGACCCCCGGAGCGAGGATTTCGCCGAGACTCTTGCCGCCGGCATCCAGGCATTCCAGGCCGAGGACGGCTTCGCCCGCCCCGGCGGTTTTTGCCTCCGCAAGCAGTCGGACGACCGGCTGTTTGGCATAGGCTTCCGGCAGCGGCACGGTCAGCCCGGAATTGGCCGCGCCGGCGGACCATTGCTGGCGGACGGCGGTGCGGCCGTCGAGGGTTTCAACGTTGACCGCGGAGACGTTTTCGTTGCCGTGGTATTTTTTTTCCAGCCAGGCGCCGGGCAGTCCGGTGCGGGGATTGACGGTGCCGGTGAAGTCAATCCGGGTGGAAGTGGCCTGGGCGGCGGATGATGCGGTTGTGGCTGGCATCTGGAGTTGCGCCGCATCGATCCACAGGGTGCCGGTTCCGCGCAGCCGGAAGGAGAACGTGATGGCGGTGGTGCCCGGATTGAATTCCAGGTCATGGGTGACTGTCTTCCAGTCGAAGGTGCCGCGATGATTGCCGGTGTTGACCCATTGGGCGCGGGCTTTTTCCTGGTTGGCGGTCGAGATCACCAGGCAGGCGATGCCAGCCACCTCGTGGGCGTAGAAGCGGCAGGAGATTCTGCCGCTGGCCGGAGTCGTCAGCGGCTGGGCGAGTTTGACGGTCTGGGTGAGGGTGGCGGAGTCCGGGCCGGCCTGGGTGATGTCGATTTTGACCGACCGGGCGCCGCTGGCAAACAGGCGGTCGTCAAGTGACATGGCCCCCTGGACCGAGGCTGGCAGGCCGCGGGTCCAGCCGCGGGCAAAGCCGGTTTTGCTGTCGACGTCTTCAAAATCAGGATTGACGAGAGTGGCGTCAGGGGCGGCGACGAGAGAGTGGACGGAGACTATCGCCGCCAGCAGGCACGTTGTCAGTAAGGACTTGCCAAACGGGCGCAACCGGGGGGAAAGGGTGCATGGCATGGGTTTTCTCGCTGAAGTTGAGGAAAGAAGGATGATTTCGGTATAATGTTGCCGGCGCCCTCGTCGTCGTTGCCAACGGCGGCGGATGCCGAGCAGGGTGGCTTATTCAGCTTGGACGACCTTGAAGTGGCGCCGTCGGAAAAGGGTGAGGAGGCTGCCGCGGCCGACCAGATGACCGGCGCCGACGGCGACGAAGACGCGGTGGCCTTGCCCGTTCAGATGGTCAAGCTGCGAGAACCAGGCTTCGTTGCGGTCTCGGAGCATGCGTTCCCGCTGGTCGGGATGGCCGGCAAAGCTGCGGCCGATGAGGCGGGCCAGAGGCGCGGCGGCGCCTTGGCGCCACAGCGCGAGCAAATGACGGGAGAAGTCCGGCATGGCGTCCAATTCATCCAGCAGGTTGAGGATGAGCGTCTCGTCGGATTCGGCGTTGATGGAAGCGAGAAGGGCAAGTTGCTGCTCCGGGGTTTCCAGGCAATGGACTTCTTTGTTCTCGGCGGTCGCCCGCGAAAACAGGTAGGTGTCGAGGCCGAGGGCGGAAGCCAGGCCGTTCCGGCGCAGGGCGGCCGAGGTCAGGGTGGACGAACAGTACCATGGGGCAAGCGTGCCGAGCAGGGGTGAGGAATATCCCAGGCCGGCGGCGGTAGTCTGCAGCCGCTGCCAGGTGCCGGCCGTCAGTTTTCGGGACAGTGATTCATCCGGCGGCAGGGCGCCGCGTGCCTGGATTGCGGCCGCGAAGGCCGGCGAAGACACTTGCCGCAAGTCGGTTTCAAACGCCACCAGGTCCGCGGCGGCGTAGGCGTCTTCGACCGAAGCCGGCAGCGGATACATGTCGGGAGTGCCGAAATGGAGCACCCCGAAGAAGGCGACCGGCGGGGAACCGGGCCGGATCGC
>JAKLHU010000557.1 GCA_022709995.1 Verrucomicrobiota bacterium
ACATCCGCTTCGCCGGCGGCTGGATGCTCAACGGCCAGCCCGAGCCGTACTATGCAATGGAGAAGCTGTTCGCCGGGCTGCGCGATGCCTGGCGCGTGGCCGGTGCGAGCAAGGGGTTGAGCATCGCCGTCAACCTGGCCACGGCCTATGACCTGACCTGCACCGCCCGCCAGGCCGACGGCACCCCCGTCTACACCGAAGAGGACCGCCTCCGCATCGAAAAGGACGTCCTCCTGGAAACGGCCTATCTGGCCCTGAGCGACACCTTGATCAACAACAAGTCGGTCGGCAACCGCGCCGGCGCCGCCGTCGTCGGCCTGGTCACCGGCCATCCGCTCATGGTCCGCTTCGGCCTGGATGGCTTCCTGAAGACCGTGGACGAGTGGTTCCTGCCGGACGGCGGCACCTCGGAATCAGCGGCCTACGCCATGATGACCATGGGCGGCATCGCGCCATTCGCCTATGCGTTCCGCGGCTACACCGAGCCGACCAGCTTCACTCCACCCGACCAGGCGCCCCGCCTGACCGACTTCAACGCCTGCCGCGACACCGAGTACGGCACCGCCTGGCAGGCCCTGATCTGGACTCTCCAAGGCAACCTCCTCTTCCCACCCTTGGCCGACAGCTATGTCACCACCGGCATTTCCGCCGTCAACGCCGAACTGATCGCCCTCGGCTATCCGACCCCGGAGCACCTCGCCCTGGCCAAGGTCCAGTCCGGCGAAAATCCAGTCGGCGCCGCCGCCCGCTCGGCGCTCTTCTACCGCGAACCGGCAACCGGCGAAACCGCCGCGACCGCCGGCATTCCGGCCCGCCCGACGCTCCCCGACATCGTCTTTCCGTTCCTGGCGCAGGGCTACCTCCGCCTGGGCGACTTTGGCCAAAGCGGCCTGGCCGTCTTGGACGCCTCCAACTGGGGTGGCCACCATCACCTCGACTCCCTCAATCTCTATCTCTGGAAAGACGGCCACGAGCTGCTTTCCGACCTCGGTTATCTCTGGGACCATCCAGACAAGAAGATGACGACGCGGACGTTGGCGCACAATCTCGTTCTGATCGACGGGGAGAACCAGAAAAGCAAAGAGCGCGGCGGCTCCTTCGCCTTTTTTGCCCAGTCGCCGCGGCTGAAGGCGATGCGCGCCTCCTCGGCCGCGTACAATACGGCCACGGTCTATGAGCGGACCGTCATCCAGGTCGATCATGGCGCTCTCGGAGCCTACTGGCTTGACCTGTTCCGAGCCCAGGGCGGCGAACGCCGTGATTACCTCTTCCACGGCCCCAGCCATGACTACGTCTTGACGGGCGCCACCTGCCCGCCGCCGGGCCAGGACAACCCCGCCGCCCCCCGCGACACCGGCGCCGGCGGCCCCTGGAAAGCCGTGTGGAAAATTTCCGACACCTACCGATTTGCCGCCTATTCGCCCGGCCATCCGGGCGAGACTCTGCTGATTGCAGACGAATGGGGCCAGCGCAATCACCGCAACAACGACCGCGGCGCCACCCTGCCGTATTTCTTCCGCCGCCGGACCGGCGAGCAGGTCGATGCGTTTGTCCAAGTCTTTGCCGGCTTCGAGGAGGGTCGCGAGCTGGTCCGATCCGTCACCGTGACGTATCCGCGCGACAACGCCGTCGCGGTTGAAGTCAGCCATGCCGGCGGCCGCGACATCTTGCTTTTCGGCGATGGCAATCGCCTGGAGCTGACCTCGGCGTCCGTTGTTTCCGATGGCATTCTCGCCCTGGTCGCCGACTTGCCGGCCCATGACCAGCCCGCGCCGCCGACTCGGCCGACCGCCCTGCTGCTAGGCGGCGCCGAACTCAGGGCGCCCGGGGTGGCCTTGACCAATGCCCGGGCCGAATGGTCCGGGGCCATCGCCGCCCAGGCGTCGCGGGACGGCGACAGCTGGTTTGAACTGGCCGGGACTGACCTGCCGACGCCCGACCAGTTCCGCGGCCAGGCCCTGATCGTCACCGGCGACGGCGCCATCAGCCGCGTGCGCCTCTCGCTCGATCCTCTCCGCGTCGAGGTGAGCTGGATCGGCCGCCACGACGGCGCCCGCCCGGTCGGCC
>JAKLHU010000558.1:0-228 GCA_022709995.1 Verrucomicrobiota bacterium
CGGATCATCCCCTCACCGCCGCCCGCATCGAAAAGGCCGCCGCCGAGGGCGGCAATGCCTTCCAGGATTACACGATTCCGGAAGCCGTGCTTAAATTCCGCCAGGGTTTCGGCCGCCTGATTCGAACCCGCAATGACACCGGGATTGTCGTCATCCTGGACAGCCGGGTCATCCGGAAACGGTATGGCAGCAGTTTTCTGGGCTCCATACCGCCTTGTCCGGTCGAGT
>JAKLHU010000558.1:238-2060 GCA_022709995.1 Verrucomicrobiota bacterium
GGCCGCTCCCCCTGGCCGGCGACCACGGAAAGCGGCACGCCTGATTTGCATGAAAATAAGTTTGGATTACATTAAGCAAGACATTGCGAGATATGTTTTTAGTCGTTCGTTTTCATCAACGTGGCGGGCGGGAGAGATATGAGAGAAACGGTTAAACTTTTGCTCCGGTTGCAGGAGTTAGAGCTGATCAGGGAAGAAGCGCGGATTTTCCATCGTCGCGACCAGCAGGATAAGATGACCCATTTGGACGACACCTTGCGCACCCTGCGGGAGCAGGTGCCGGAGTCGTGGCTGCGCCGGTTTGACGGCCTGCGGCGCTCCGGCATTGCGGTGGTGCATGAATTCGGCGGCGTCTGCCAGAATTGCCGGATGTCGATCGCCCTCGGTGGGCTGAATCGCATGCGCAAAGGGGACGCGGAGTGGATTTGTCCGAACTGCGGCCGTTTCCTCCTGCTCAGCGACGAGGGGTGAGGACGGCTCTCCACGCGTCGGAACGGCGGGGCCGCCTTTCCGTCGCTGTTCCTCCGGAACGGCTCGCTGGCTGACGGTTCCATATCATCAAGACTGCGCCAGGATGTGAATAACAGAGGGTAAGACTATGGATTTGAAAGTGTTGCTGCCGAAAGAACATGTCCTGTTCGGATTGCCTTTGGATATCAGCCGCCGGGAATTGCTGCGGACGTTGTCAGCGCCGCTGACGGCGGAAGGCATCATCGGCGATGTCGACCTTTTTCTGGATGCGGTCGAGCTTCGGGAAGCCGAGATGACGACTCAAATGAACGGCGGGACCGTGTTTCCCCACGCTTGCTCCCCCACGGTGCAGCGCTTGGCGGTCACGGTCGGCGTGGCCCCTGAACCGGGCTATCCGTTTGACTCGGACGCGGCCGAAAAAGGCCGGCTCTTCTTTCTGATTGCGATTCCGGCCGCGGCGCCGGCCGCGCATTTGCCTTTGCTGACGCATCTGGCCGGGTTCATTACCGCGAAAGGAAAGCTGGAAAAGCTCCTGCAGGCGGATTCGTCGGCCGCGGTGCATAAGTTGCTGCTGGCCTGGACCGGGAAATAACCGTGACCGCCCGGGCCGGACACGACGTCGGCTCCGTCGTGGCGGCCTTTTTGCTCGTCGCGGCTGAATGACTTGGCCGGAAGACTGGAAGTCGGCTTGGCACGGGACGGGCCCGGCCCAAGGCCGACTTTTTTTATTGGATTCGCAGTTTGTGTTTTTTGTCGATGCGGCGCAAGATATAATAAGGATAATGACGATGGCAAAAACAAAACCGACGGCAGTGAAAGCGGCGAAAGCGGCGAAAGCGGCAAAAACGGCCCTGTGGAAGCGCGAACAGGGTTGGGACAAGCTGCCGGCCGCCGAACAGCGGGACATGGAGACCTTCTGCCGTGAGTACATGGCTTTTCTCAGCGCCGCCAAAACGGAGCGTCTGGCGCATGACCTCTGCCTGGAGCTGGCGCAGAAGGCCGGTTTCCGCGACCTGGCGGCCGTTCGGCAGGCCGGCGACTGTCTGCGGCCGGGCGACAAGGTTTACCGTTCGTGGCGTGGGAAAACGCTGGTTTTGCTGGAAATCGGCCGTGAGCCTCTGGAATCCGGCCTGGCTCTGGTGGGAGCGCACATTGACGCGCCCCGGCTTGATGCCAAGCCCTATCCCCTGTACCAGGATGACAGCCTGGTGCTTCTGGACACCCATTACTACGGCGGCATCAAGAAGTATCAATGGGTGGCCATTCCCCTGGCCCTGCATGGCGTCGTCATCCGCCGCGATGGTGTCAAGGTCGTGCTCAACATCGGCGAGGATCCCGCCGACCCGGTGTT
>JAKLHU010000559.1 GCA_022709995.1 Verrucomicrobiota bacterium
AGGGTCGTGGTGTTGTTGGCATAATAATACTGCAGATAGTGGAAGAATTCATGCGAGACGATTTCGCGGCGGCTGGGGCTGGTGACGGCGCCGGTGTTCAGTTCCAGGTAGGGCGGCGACCAGGTTCCGGGCGGATTGCACCAGGCGGATTCGGCGTCCTCGTTTTCGCCTATCAGACCGTAAAGCATCGCTTTGGCGGGTTTTTTGATGACGACTTTGATTTTGCGGGCGGCTTCGCCCCATTGGTCGATGCGTTTATTTTCGGGGAAGCCCAGAGCGATGCCGACGGTGAAGGCGTTTTCGAGGTCTTGCAGGAGGGCTTGCATCTGGTTCATTTCGGCATCGGTGGTGGAGGAGGTCAGTGGCTGCAGGCGGAAGTGGCTGGAGGCGTAGAAGGTTCCCCCGAGCCAGTTGCGTTCAATGTCAAAAATGAAGCCTTCCGCCGTGTCGTCGCCGGCGCGGGTGGTGGTTTGATTGGACATTTTTCGCGGGCGCCAGACCAGCTGGTTGTTTTCGATGCTGATGCCGTCCTCTGGCTGATTCAGCAGTTGGAAATGCCAGTCGTGGTTTTCGGCGTTGCGGGCCAGGTGATGATTGCCCAGCACCAGGGAATAGCTGTCGTTGCCGCGGGTAGTCGGGGGCAGTTGGAAGGTGAATTCGAGGCCTTCGGCGGCTGGCAGGCCGAACAGCATCAAGGGGGTGGAATCGCCGGAAGTGGAGACGCCATAAGCTTCGAGCATTTGGTTGCTGGCGGCGGCCAGCACTATCTGGCTGGGGGCGCTGAAGGCGCCGGCGGGGATGACCAGCCGGAAACCGCTGGCGGCATGTTCGAAACTGCCGCCGGCGCTGCCGAGGGTGGCGCGGGCCAGGAAAACCGGCAGCGGGTTGCCTTTCAGGGCGCTCTCGAGCAGCGTGGCGTCGTCCGCATCCACCCGACCGTCGAAATTCAGGTCGGCTTCCGGGGTCGGGCTGACCTTGCCGTCGATCATGGCTTGGACGCGCACCCGGTCGGCGACATTGAGGCGGTCGTCATGGTTCAGATCGCCGGGAAGCACCGCGAGGAGGGCTGAGCCGAGGCAAAGCAACAGGCACGCCAGCGGTGTGATTTTAGTTATGCTCATCGGCGGCATCCTTTGTCGTGGGCCTTATTGGGGACGTCATGGCGAGGTGCGCCAGCGGCCTGCCGGCGATGCTGTTCGCATGTTACGGCAAGCCATTGGTGGTTGGCGCGACCCCATGTTTTCCTCTCCGGGGGTCGGGCCGTGCGTTTTTTGACGTTATGGATAGGTTGTCACGGGGGCGTCGGCATTTCGGAAGATCCAGTACGGGGCGTCGGGCGGCAGGGTGGCCTGCCGGCGCCTTTCATAGCCATATTTGCCGATGGCGAAAATGATGACGGCGTCGGCTGGGGGAGGCAGGGTCTGCGGGACCGCCAGCAGGTTCCAGCCGGGCCGGAGGGTGGTGCTGAACGGCGCCGGATTGAGTTCCACGGGGTTGAAGCCGCCGTGTTCGACATAGAGCAGCAGCGGCTGATTGGGAAGCGGCTCGGTGGCGTTTCGCCAGCGGTTTTGGGCGGCATCCCAAGTCCAGGCTATCGGATTGATATAAATGTCTCGCAAGGCCAGGGCGTCGATCCAGGCGGCCAGGCTGCTGTAGGGCAGTTCGCCGAAGGGCGTGAAGAGCAGCCAGCCGGGGTGGAATTCCTGTACGTCGCCGGTGTTCTGGGTGATGTGGGCGGTGTCACCGGCAGTCAGCGCCGCCAAATCGGCGAAGGCGCCATCGTGTCGGGACAGTGCGGGCGGGCTGGTTTCCGCCGCAATGGTGACGGCATAGGCGGCGTTGTTGTCCCAGGGCAGTTCGAGGAGGAGTTTGGCCAGCGGGGTGTCGCCGGCGGCGAAAAGCTCGCCGGTCTGCCGGAGCGTGATGCGCACTTCGGCTTGGCCGTTGCGCGTGTTTTGGCCGGGCATGGACCAGTATGACGCCAGGTATCCGTCCTGGAGCTGGGTGGCTTCGCTGTCGATGCCGCGGAAGCGCAGGCTGTCCGGGAAGCGG
>JAKLHU010000056.1 GCA_022709995.1 Verrucomicrobiota bacterium
TTCCCGCCCCGCATGCATGGAAAAACAATGTTTGCTGCACGGCTTTACTCGACGTTTGTTTCAGCCGCCGCTGCTGTGGTTTCGGTCAATTTCTGTTTCATTTCAACGCCGACGTCTTTCAGGTCATTCTGGCTGATGGTCATGAAGCGGGCTTCGATCACCACCTGGTAGGGCGGCTTGTCAAATTCCCGGATCAGGTTTTCGACCAGGCGCAGGTTTTCGCGGGAATCGCGGACCACGAGGATGTTGCGGTTGCGGAAGATGCGGAACGTCGCTCCTTCGGGACTGTCGGCCATGAGGGCGGTCAGCACGTCATCCAGGTCATTGTCTTCTTCGGCGGCGATGGCGACGGTGCCGGTGTCGGTCGCGCCCATGGCGCCGGCGCCCTGGGGCACTTCGGGAATGAAGCCCTGGCGGAGGCGGAGAATGCGCGTTTCCAGCTTCGGGCCGCCGGGGCCCTGGTCGCCCTCGGTGATCCAGACCAGGTTTTCACCGAGGTGGAATTCGACGCCCATGTTGCGGGCGATATAGGAGAACAGCTCTTTCAAGGGCACGTCCTGGACGCGTATGGTCAGGGTTTTGGCGGCCTCAAGGGCGTCATCGGCCACGACATTGAGGCCGTCCTGGTTGAGGACGGCGACCAGTTCGGCAATGCCGGCGTTGTCCAGGTTGATGGTGACTTTGCGGTTGACCAGTTCCTCCATCGGCCCGGGCGGCAGTTCGATCGGTTCAAGATTGGCGCCGATGACGACCGTCCTGCCATAATTGCCCGGCAACACCATGCCTTCGTCCGCCTCGTGCAGCATGCGCTTGCCGCTTGCCTCGCCAAGAGCCTGCTGGGGGGTCAGTTCCCGGGCGGCTTGGATGGCTTCCTGCAGCAGCCTGATTTCCTCGGTGAAGAATTCCTGTTTCAAAAGGGGCCGGAGATTGGCTTCCGCCTCATCGAGCTGTTTTCGGCTGAGGCTGTCATGGACTTGGTCAAGGCGCTTGCGCACGGCGGCGCGCAATTCACGCTTTTCCATTTCCTTGAGTTCTTCGGCATAGCCTTCAGAGGTCGGATCAAGGTCTATTTTCTTTTCGGTTGGCATGTGTCCGCAACTGGACAGCAGAAACACCAACCCCAACCCTGCCAGCTTATACCATCTTAACATACCTGTCACCATCATGAATTGTGTTGCCACTTGTTGCCGTTTTATTTCCGGACTCACCATGGGTAAAGTCACCCTTCAAACGATTCGTTCGCAAAAAATATTTGTTCAGACTCAAAAAACACCGTTTGATCGCCAAAAAAGTCTTGATCAGAAGCGAAATTGCCGCCGGTCCGGCAGCCAATGACGAGAATTATGCTGGAATTGGGCAGGAGGAGACCCAAACTGCGTCACTGGTGTTCTTATTCCGAAAAGGTGAACACTTCGAAGAGTTCGACTTTGGTATCAGGTTTAGTGAGAGCTTCCGTGGTTTGGCCGATCCGGCGGCACAAGGCCTCCATGAACTGCGTCGGCTCCGGCGCCTGCTTCCAGACGACGGGAAGGAATCCCGCCTGCTTGCCGCCGGCCGCCAGCAGCACGCCGTGCCGGCCGGGCTGCAGGTGGCGGTAGAGTTCCTCGGGCGTCGTGAACGCGACGGCCACCGGTTCGCTCAGCACGCTGATTTCGAACTTGGCCCCGGCCAAGTCGGTCAGGGTCACGGGCGGCCGCTCGCCGTCCGACTTGAGAAAGCGGGCCGCATTCATCACCACGGCCTTGGCCAGAGGTTCCTTGCCAGGCATGATGAGATACTGGCCCAGAGTGGCATCGCCCTTGGTGATGGCCACCTGGCAGCCGTATTTCTGCATCAGATTGCGGGAATACGTCGGCAACGGCGGCGGCTCCTGCTTCTCCAGCTGCGTCGTGATGACACGCCGCGCCAAGTCGAGAAGAAGCGCTTTTTCGGCCGGGTTGACGGCTTCGCCGCTATAGTTTTCGCGGGTGACGGCCTGGGTGGCGTCCTGGAACGCGGCTTTGGTCCCCTGGTCATCCCAGTCGAGGCTGGCGGCCCGGGCCATCAAATCGAGGTTGACGGCCGGTTCGAGATGGAGAAGAGCGGCGCCCGGGGCGGACGTGTGACCGGCCACGCGCACGCCGATAGCACCCCATTGCAGGGCCTGTGCCAGGCCCAAGGCTATTTGTGCGGGCAGCGGCCGACTGGCAGCAGTGCCTGGAGCAGCCAAGTCTGCCGACAGGGCCGTGATGGTAGCTTCCCAGTCCTGGACGGCGACGCTGCCGGCATCCGGCCAAAAGGCGATCAGCACGGATTGCGGGTCGGCCAAAAACGGCGCCAGCGCCGTGACGGTTTCCGCGACCGGGCTGCCGGCATTGAGGAACAACGGCACCACCTCGACCGTATGGAGCTTGACCAGCAGCAGGGCCGCGACATCCGCGATGCGCTGTTCGGCGGCGGCGTTGAGGTTGCCTTTCACAAACAGGCCGTTGCCCGATTGCAGCAGCGCCGCGCAGACCTCCGGGGCGGCGCCAGCTGTGCCGAGCAAAGTGGAGTACTTGTCCGCCGTGGCGACGACGATGCGACGTTCGGCCGGATTGCCGCCGGGCGCCGGCGCGAACAGAAGATACGCAGTGCGCACATCGGTGGCCAGACGGCCGAAGCCGACGCCCCAGGACGGCCCTGGCGTTGGCAGCTTGCCGCCGGGAACATGCACGGCCCGGACGCGGCGCGAGGGGTTTTCCGTCGCCAAAGCGCCAAGCCAGGAGGCCGCCTGCTGCCGCAACTCTTCCGACGGCGTGACGGCCGGCGCCGGCGTGAGGGCCGGCTTGGCAGCCGGCTGGGACTTTTGCCACCACCAGCCCGAAGCCTCCAGCGCCAAAGAAAAGCACAACAGCGTCAACAGCATGCGGCAAATCTTCATATCCACAGTGACTCCAGCCTCGGTGATGGTCATTTGAGAACGGCGTCGCCGTCCTGTTTTCAGTAATATAGCACACCGGTTGCAGAATAACGTTCCTTTGCTCTAAATTCGAGGCCGTACGAAAAGCCTTTGTCGAAAGATTCTTCCGCAGATGGCATCGATTGTTAAGGTGCGCCTTGAAAATCGGCGCTCGTCAGCGTCATCCGCGGGTAAAACGTAAGGAGGGTACTGCCGATCATCACGTCATGGGCATCGGCTCCATGCCTTCGAAGAAGCGCCAG
Source organism: Verrucomicrobiota bacterium (assembly GCA_022709995.1). GTDB lineage: Bacteria > Verrucomicrobiota > Lentisphaeria > Oligosphaerales > Oligosphaeraceae > JAAZKI01. The sequence continues at coordinate 3,184 of JAKLHU010000056.1, forward strand.
ACGCTTGGCTGGAGACTGTTCGGATGGCCTCCGGTCATGGGAAAGATACTATTTCAGATGATACTGCAAAATAGCGATTGAAAAATTAGTTGCTGCCAGCTATTTTTCCCGCCGTCCGCAGAAATCATGCCCACCCACCCTAAGGGGGATTCCCCCACCTAAATTTGTCGCGCGCGAGGAGGGTGTCGCGGACGGCGGTCGCCTTGCAGTAATTTTTCGCGCGCGAGGAGGGTGTCGTGGACGACGGTCTCCTTGCCATCCTGACAGCAGGGGCTGTCTGCGTCGCGGTTATGCTCCTATGAAACCAAAGGTCGGCTGAGGTAAGTTTCATGGCCCTTGATGCCGCGGCAAGCGCAGCGTTGACAACTTTTCAGACGGGCTCACCCAAGGAATGCCATTGGCTCGTCGCCATGGGTAATCGGTCAGCCATTGATAACGAAGCTTTTGAGGATTCAACGCGTGGGCGCCTCAGGGCCTGAGGCGCCGCCTTGGCGCGCCAGGCCATTAGGACCGCCATTATCAATGTGTGACCACTTACGTTTTCAACCTCGGTTCCATCTTGACAAAAGGGCAATGGCCGGTATGTTTTTGCCGTGCCGATGCCTGCCGGCGTCCTCCCTTCCCCTGCCCCGGACGGCCTCGTCTCGGCCAAGCGCCGGGGGCATTTCCTGGCCATTCGCTCCGCCCTCCACCATCCATTGACAGGCTCGACATGAAAATACTGCACACTTCCGACTGGCACCTGGGGAGGTCGTTGCACATCAAGAAACGGCATGATGAACACCAGGCCTTCCTGCAATGGCTGTTGACGGAAATCGACCGCCGGCAGATTGACGTCCTGCTGGTGGCCGGCGATGTCTTCGACTCCGGCCTCCCCGGCATCGGCGCCCAGGAACTGTACTACGATTTTCTCGGTCACGTCGCGCCATCCTGCTGCCGTCATGTCGTCATCATCGCCGGCAACCACGATTCGCCATCCTTTCTCAACGCCCCGGGCAAGCTGCTCAAAGCCCTTCGCGTCGAAGTCATCGGCGGCGCGGCGGCCGACCCGGCCGACGAAGTCCTCGTGCTCCGCCGCCACGACGGCACTCCAGAGCTCCTGGTCGCCGCCGTGCCCTTCCTGCGCGACCGCGACATCCGAACCGTGGAAGCCGGCGAAAGCCCTGACGACAAGGCCCAGAACCTCATCCAGGGCATTGGCCGCCACTATGCCGCCGTCTTCGCCGCCGCCGAACAACGCCGCTCCGAACTGGGGCAAGACCTCCCCCTGGTCGCCATGGGCCACCTGTTCACCGCCGGTGGGCGCCTGCTCGAGGGCGACGGCGTCCGCGACCTGTATGTCGGCGCCCTGGCCGGCGTTACGCCCGCCATCTTTCCGGCCAGTGTTGATTATGTCGCGCTCGGCCACCTGCACGTGCCGCAAACTGTCAACGATTCCAGCCGCATCCGCTACTGCGGTTCGCCGTTGCCGATGGGATTCAATGAGGCCGAACAGCAAAAAATAGTCTGCCTGGTCGACTTCCAGGGCCGGGAGGCATCGGTGGAAACCCTGCCCGTGCCCGTCTTCCAGAAATTGCAGACCATCCAAGGCGACTGGGACGCCATTTCCGGCCGTCTGGCCGAACTGGCCCAAAGCGGCGCCTCCGTATGGTTGAACATCATCTATGACGGCAGCGACATCATCGGCGACTTGAGCCAGCGGTTGGAGACCGCCGTGGCCGGCACCGGTCTTGAGATCGTGCGATCCCGCAACAGCCAGACCGCCGACCAAGTCCTGCACCAGCAAAGCGCCGATGAAACCTTGGACGACCTCGACCCCAATGACGTCTTCGAACGCCTCCTGACCATGAAAGACGTGCCGGAGTCCCAGCGGCCCGACCTCCGGCTGGTCTACCAGGAAGCACGGGCGGCGCTGGACGACCCCGACCGGGCGGCGGCGGAAGGAGGCCAGCCATGAAAATCCTTCAGGTGCGTTTCCGCAATCTCAATTCACTGGTCGGCGAATGGGAAGTCGATTTCACGCATTCGGCTTTCGAAGCCAATGGCATTTTCGCCATCACCGGCCCGACCGGCGCGGGCAAATCGACGATTCTGGACGCCGTGTGCCTGGCGCTGTTCGGCATGACGCCGCGCCTGGACTCCATCTCCAAGAGCACCAACGACATCATGTCGCGGCAGACCGGCGATTGTTTTGCCGAAGTGACGTTTGCGACGGACAAGGGCCGTTTCCGCTGCCATTGGTCGCAGCGTCGGGCCCGCGGCAAAGCCCATGGCGACCTGCAGGCCCAAAAGCATGAAATCTCCAATGCCGACACCAGCCAGATCATTGCCGACACCATCCGGGGAGTCCCCCCGGAGGTGGAAAAAGTCACAGGCATGGACTTCGAACGCTTCACCCGTTCCATGCTCTTGGCCCAGGGCGGTTTCGCCGTCTTTCTGCAGGCCAACGCCAATGCTCGCGCGCCGATTTTGGAACAAATCACCGGCACGAAAATCTACAGCGACATATCCATGCAGGTCCATGAACGCACCTCCGTCGAAAAGAACCGCCTGGGCACCATGCGAGCGGAAATCGAGGGGCTGCCGATCATCACTCAGGAAGAGGAACAGGAGCTGTCCGTCGAAAAACAGAAAAAGCAACAGGCGGCGACGGCGCTGGCCGGGCAGCTCGAACAGAAAAAAACGGCCATGGCCTGGCTGGAAAGTCTCTCCCGCCTCCGGCAGGAATGGCAGGACACCCGGCAAGACCAGGCGAAAATTCAGGCCGAGGACGAAGCCTTTGCGCCCGAGCGCAAGCGTCTGCACAGGGCCAATCAGGCATTGGAACTGGCCCGTGATTACGCCGCCCTGTCCGCCAGTCGCAACAAGCAGAAGGAAGACCAGGCGGCACTGAATCAATGCCGACTTGACCAGCCGGCCGGCGAGGCGGCCAAACTCGCGGCCCAAGCCAGCCTGAAGGCGGCCCAGGACGACCTCCTGGCCAAAAAAGCCAGCCAGGCGGCCATGCTGCCAGTCATCCGGGCGGTGAGCATCCTCGACGCCAAAATCGCCGCCGGCAAGACCGAACTGCAAACCGCCGACGCCAGCCTGGCCCAAGCCGAGTCCGAACTGGCCAGGCAGCGTCAAAAACAACAGACCGACCTGACGGCTTTGGCGACGCTCTCCAAGCAGATGGACGAGGTACGTGTCCAATTGGAGGCGAGCGCCGGCGATGCACGGTTGGCCGAACAGCTGGCCGGTGTCCGCGAACGCATCGACGCCGTCAAGGCTCTCGCCGACAACCTGGCGGTCAAGCAGGCCGAGGCGGCGTACGCGGAAGCCAGGCGCCTAACCCTGCAGAGCGCCTTTGACTCCAGGCAGAGCCAATTGACCTCGGCCCAGAAGGCATTCGAGCAGGCCCAATCGGCCCTGTCGCAGGAACAGGCCAAACTGGCGGCGGTTCTGCAAGGCAAAGACCTGCCGAAGTGGATGGAGCTCCAGTCCCAGTTGAAAACTGAACTGGACAAGGTCGTGACGGCCCTGGGCGCCTGGCAGGAACGGCGCCAGCAGGAGCAGTGCCGTAGCCAGCTGGAACAACAAGAAACCAAGTTGCGGCAGGAGCAGACGTCGGCGACGGGGCAGTCTCAACTGCTGCAGGATGAACAGGCGGCGCTGGAAAAGGACGTCGAGCACTGGAATGTCCAAGTGATTTTGCTGAATCGCATAAGAAGCTTGGAGGAAGAACGCCAGAAGCTCCAGGACGGATGTCCCTGCCCCTTGTGCGGAGCGACCAGCCACCCCTTCGCGGCCGGCAATATCCCGGTCGCGGATGACGCCGAAAAACAGCTTGCCGAAGGAAGAGAGCGCCTTCGGCAACTGGACAGAAACCGCGTCGAGTTGAAAAACGAACTGGGCACCATCGCCAAGGAATTGGCGCGGCTGGCAGCGGAAAATGCCTCCTTGACTGAAAAAATCACGGTGACGACGGCAAAAATCACCTCGAGTTGTACCGCCCTTGGCCTCACCGTCACGTCGCCGGCGACCGAGCCAAACTTGGAAAGCACGCTGCGCCAGCTCGAAAACGAAAAACAGACCCTCCTTCTTCAAGCCAGCCAGACCGTGGAAAATGCCGCCAAGCTGGAAGAAAAACGGCGCCAGGCGCAAGGCCGCGTCGACCAGGCCCGCGACGATGTCACCACCTTTGAAAAGGCGGCCCGGGATGTTGACTTCGACCTTAAAAGTGCGCTTGCCGCCTTGGCCAGGCTGCAGGGCGAAAACACCGCGGACCAGGAAGCCTGCGACCGGGCGCTGGCCTCTCTGCAACGCGAACTGGCGGAATACGGCGTCGCTGCCCTTGACCTCCCGTCATTGGATGCCACCTTCCAGTCACTCGAACAACGCCGGAACCAGCGCGCCGCCGACTCGGCCTGGATCGTCGAGCAAGAAAAGAAACACGTCGAACTGGCGTCTCAGACCGGCTTCCAGGCCGACCAGATCGGCAGACAGGAAAACGGCCTGGCCGAACTGCGGCGCCAGCGTGAGCAGCTGCGGCAGAACCTGGAAGCCCTCCAGACAGGACGCCAACAGCAATTTGGCGACCGCGACCCCGGTCAGGAGGAAAAGCGCCTGGCTGACGAGACAGCAGCGGCTGAACAGGCCAAGGAGAGCGCCCGCGTGGCGGCGGACAAAGCCCAGGAACGCCTTCTCGGCCTGGAAACCAAAGCGGGCGAACTCGGCCAGGCCATCGCCCGCCGCCAGGCTGAACTGGACCAAGCCGGCGCCGGCTTCGCCGCGCGTCTGGCCGAATCCGGCTTCAACGGCGAACCGGACTACTTGTCGGCGCAGCTGTCGGAGCCGGAGCGCCGGCAACTGGCTGATCAAGACAGTCAGCTCAAGGAACGGAAGGCCGCCGCCGCCGCCCTGGAGCGCCAAAAAAGCGAACAGCTGGCCGCCGAACAGCAGAAAAACATCACCGTGGAAAGCAGCGCGGAGCTCGCGGCCGCAGTCCAGGCCCTGCAGAAAAATCACCTGGGCATGGTGCAGGAAATCGGCGCCATCCAGCAAAAGCTGAACGAAAACAGCGAACGCCGCCAGCTGTTGCGGGAAAAAACCGAGGCCCTGTCCCGGCAACAAACCGAATGCGGTCGGTGGGAGAGCCTCAACCAACTGATCGGCTCCGCCGACGGCAAAAAATACCGCAACTTCGCTCAGGGCCTGACCTTCGACATCATGATCCGGCATGCCAATGCCAAACTGCAAAACCTGACGGACCGCTACCTCCTGATCCGCGCGGAAGACGCCCCGCTTGAGCTGAATGTGATCGACAACTACCAGGCCGGCGACATCCGCTCCACCAAAAACCTCTCCGGTGGAGAGAGTTTCATCGTGAGCCTCTCCCTGGCCCTGGGCCTGGCGCAGATGGTCAGCCGCAACATCCGCGTCGACTCCCTTTTCCTGGACGAGGGTTTCGGCACTCTGGACGAAGACGCCCTGGATACGGCGCTGGAAACCCTCGCCAACCTGCGGCACGACGGCAAGCTCATTGGCGTCATTTCACATGTGACCGCCATCAAAGACCGCATCGGCGCCCAAATCAAGGTCATTCCGAAAAGCGGCGGCAAAAGCGGCATCGAGGGCCCCGGCTGTCGACAAATCACCAACGACAAGTGATGCCTGACAGCCGCGGAGCGGCAAAAGGACCCGGCGGGGACGACAAAGACAGCCGCAGAGCGGCAAAAGGACCCGGCGGGGACGACAAAGACAGCCGCAGAGCGGCAAAAGGCCCCGGCGGGGACGACAAAGACAGCCGCGGAGCGGCATAGGCCCCGGCAGGGACGACAGAACACAGGCCTGGGCA
>JAKLHU010000560.1 GCA_022709995.1 Verrucomicrobiota bacterium
TAGGCAAGGCGTCCGTGGGCTGGCCGTGCAGGGCTGGCGGGCCGCGATTTACGGGTTGACCAGTTCGGCGTCACGCCGTGGGATCCAGCAGGTCCGGTGGTCGGGCAAAGCGATTTCGAGCCATTCGCCGCGGCTTTCCCGGAGGGTGAACTCGGTACCGGCGTGCAGCGATTCGGTGAAGCTTGGTTCATAGGAGTCACTGTCGCCTTTGCGGGCCACGACGGATTCGCTGAGGATGACGCCGGGGCGGTGGTTTTGCCGGTTCCATTCTTCGGCGGCCAGGGACGCGGCCAAGGCCAGGGCGAGGAGGGCGAAGGCCGTCAGGCCCCAGCGTGGCCAGTGGCGTTGTCGCCGCCAGAGGCAGAGCAGGGCGAACAGCCAAGCGGCGGCGAAGACGGCGAGGAAGCCGTTTTCCCGCCAGCCGAGCGGCAGGTCGTAATGCCAGAAGAAGACAGTTTTGAGGACGCGGACGCGTTCCGGTTCCGGGACATGGTCGCGGCAGCGTGAACGGACAAAGGCGAGATTGTGGAGGAGGTTGGGGTCGCGGGGGATGACCTGCTGGGCGCGGCGGTAATTGAGGATGGCGCGGCCGATGTCATCCAGCCGGAAGTAGATGTTTCCAAGGTTGTAAAAGAGGGCGCCGTTGTAATAGTCGCCTTCGCTGGCGAGGCGTTCATAGCGGGCGGCGGCCTTGCGCCAGTCGTCGAGGGCGGCGGCGTCTCCGGCGGCATATTTGTCGTTGCCGGCGTTGAACAGTTGTTCGGCTTCCTGGCAGAGGGCGGCGGCCTGCATGGGAGTGAGTGCCGCTTTGCCGCGGGCACAGGTGCCCAGGGCAGTCAGGAGAAACATGACTGCGGCCAGGACGGCAGAAGGGAATGAGGTTGAGAGCATGGCAGATGGGTGACGGCGAGTGGACAGCGTGACGTTGAGGAAGGATGCGAACGACGCCGGCGGCGGTCGCCGGGGCGGCCGGGCGGGAGCCCCGCCAAGAGCAGTGTGCCGGTGATGTCGCGGAAGGCGGCGGGTGATTATTGAATGGACGGCGCCGGCAGAGGAATTGGACTGCTGCTCGCCGGGCGCGCACCTGTGGTTTCAGAAAGCGCGGTCGATGGTTTTGACGATGGTCGCGGCCTCCAATGGAATCTGTTTCAAATCCTCGGGGGTGGCGCCGGCATATCGGGAAGCTTCGCAGCCGGTGAACAGTTTTTCCAGGCGTTCCAGCACGGGCGGCGTGATGCCGGCGGTGGCCAGGGGGACTTTGACATCCTGGAAACTCTGGGCGGCGGCGGCGGGGCGGCGGAGTTTGGCGGCGAGAAAGTCGGTGAGGGCCGCCAGGGTCAAGTCAGGGCCGCGGGGATCGTCGGGCTGGATGCGTTTGAGCGCGGTCAGGCATTTGCCGGCGGCCCGCTGCGCGGCCATTGCCCCCGGGTCGGCGTCGCGGCGCCGGCGCCAGGCGACGGCGCCCAGGGCGAGCAGATAAACGCCGGGCCAAGCCAGGCCGAAGGCGATTTTCCACGGTGTTTTCGGCCAGGTCGCCAGGCCGGCCCGCTGATCGGCCAGCAGGATGTCGCCGCCGTAGTTATGGGCAATGCCCTCGGCGACGGTCTTTAGTTCGCTGCCGGAGTTTGCTGGGAACGCCGTTGGCAGGCCTTGGGCATCCAGGGCGGTGATCGTGCGGACCTCTTCCACCACGAGAGCGATTGGCTCGCTGTTGGCTTCTTCGTAACGGCCGCTGGCCGGATTGAAGAACGGGATGCGCAAGGCCGGAATGGCCTTGACCTGCGCGCTGACGGCCCGCAAGGTGCATTGGAAAACCTTGCGCTTGTTTTCGACGACGCCGGGCTCTTCCCCGGACACGCGGAAGTCGCGGCTCAACTCCGGGGATTCGGCCAAGGCCGGGAGGCGGAGGTTGTCCAGGTATTCCGGACCGGAGACCTGCACGGTCAGAAGGATGGGGTCGCCGACGCTGACCTGCCGGGGAGAAGCCGAGACCTCGATTCGGCAAGGGCCGACCAGGCCGGAAAAATTTGCCGGCCGGCCTTCGGATG
>JAKLHU010000561.1 GCA_022709995.1 Verrucomicrobiota bacterium
GCTACGAATCCCGCTCCATGACCGTCATCAATCTGGAAGACACCGGCACCATTGAAGTGTCGGCCAACGCCATGAAAAACCTGGCCGGCAAGGCGAAGGGGAAAAAAGGCACGGCCCTGCGGGAAAACCCCAAGCACAACAAAATCATGATTTTGATTCTTTCCCTGCTGGGGGCGGTGACGCTGGTCGCGCTGGTCGTGATGGTCATCAAAATGATAAGCAGCAAGTAACCCGTCCGCCCCGGGCGTGGGATACAGCATCCGCCGTCAATTGCCGAAGGCGCCCCCGAGATGGCCAACCATACGGTGTTGCCGGCGGCTTGGTTTTCCCGGCCCAGCCACTTTTCCATTTTACCGCCACCGCCCGGGCAGACCATGCCATGGCCGGCCCGCAGCGACGGCACAAACCTTCCCATGGCCAGCCCCCCAGGCCGGAGACCAGTCCGACCTGGCCGACCACCACCGCCGCAAACCACCGGAGGCCGGCGCCTCCCCTTTTTCCGCCTTGATTGTCCGTGCCTTGCCAACAACCCGAAAGAGCCCCTATGCCAGATGACAACCCTAACAAAAAAAATGACCACGCGCCCAGCACCCGCCGGCTGCCGGCGCCGAAAAAACAGCTGTTTCTATGGATGATCCTGATTTTCCTGGCGCCGGCCCTGATCATGCTGTTTCGTGGCGACCCCGGCGGCCGGGCTGTGCTGCTGAAACAGTCCCAATATGAGGATTTTCTCCGAGCCGGACGCATCCACAGCGCCATTGTCGAGGAACAGTCTTCCAGCAACATTCAGGTCCTGGTCGGCGATTACTGGCCGGAAAATGTGCCGATTGGCAGCGACGACGGCCTGCAGCGCTACCGCACCAAAGTCGTCTACACGGATTCCTTTGACAAGGAATTGCGCCAGTACTGCCAGGTACGGGAAGCCAAGCAAGCCAACAACCTGGTGACCAACATCCTCCTCTCCGTGCTGCCGATTCTGCTGCTGATCGGCGTCTTCTATTTCATGTTTTCCAGGCAAATGCGTTCCGTCAACCGGGGGGCCTTGCAGTTCGGCAAAAGCCGCGCCAAGATGCTCAATCCGGCCCAGGAAAAAGTCACCATGAAGGATGTCGCCGGCATCACCGAGGCCAAAGAGGAAATGCAGGAAATCGTCGAATACCTGAAAGACCCGCACCGGTTCCAGCGCTTAGGCGGGCGCATTCCCCGCGGCGTCTTGATGGTTGGTCCGCCCGGAACCGGCAAGACCTTGCTGGCCAAGGCGATTGCCGGGGAAGCCGACGTGCCGTTCTTCTCCATCAGCGGCTCCGACTTCGTGGAAATGTTCGTCGGCGTCGGCGCCAGCCGGGTGCGCGATATGTTCGAGGACGGCAAGAAACACGCCCCCTGCCTGATTTTCATCGACGAGATCGATGCCGTCGGCCGTTCCCGCTTCAGCGGCATCGGCGGCGGTCACGATGAGCGCGAACAAACCTTGAATGCCCTGCTGGTGGAAATGGACGGCTTCGAGCCGAATTCCGGAGTCATCGTGCTGGCGGCGACCAACCGTCCGGACGTGCTTGACCCGGCCTTGCTGAGGCCAGGTCGCTTCGACCGCCAGATCACCATCGATTTGCCGGATTTGCGTGGTCGTTTCGACATTCTGAACATCCACGCCCAGAAACTCAAAATGGATCCCGACGCCGACCTGCGGGTGATTGCCCGCGGCACGCCCGGCTTCAGCGGCGCCGACCTGGCCAACCTGCTCAATGAAGCGGCGCTCCTGGCGACTAGGACCAACAAGGAAATGGTCGGCATGGCCGAACTGGAAGAGTCGCGCGACAAGGTCCGTTGGGGCAAGGAACGGCGCAGCCGGAAAATCGACGAGAAGGAACGTCGCCTGACGGCTTATCACGAAGCCGGGCATGCCCTGGTCGGCATGCGTGGCGTCTGCCGTGCGCCACCTTCGCGCGATGCTGCGCGGCGAGGCAGTTGATGTCGAGTCTGGCCGCCGGCACGTCGGTCATTTGCTGTGCAACCTGGTCTTTCTTCTGCAGTATCAGGTCAG
>JAKLHU010000562.1 GCA_022709995.1 Verrucomicrobiota bacterium
GCCGTCGTCACGATGGCGACCATGCCGGTGCCGTAAGCCAGCCGGACATGCCGCAAATCCGCTTCCAGATGCAGCACGAAACGACCGCCCGGAACCCGGCTGGCGCGCCAGAAGGCGCCGCCAAAGTCGTTCAGCGGCGTCGAAGCGCCAATCAGGCGACGGCTGACGGCCGAGGCATCCTCCGGCGTCCAGGCCGCAATCACCTCGTCATACGGACACGACATCTCAAAACGCTGGCTGTTGCGATGATCCCAGCATGATGCCAGGCAGAGGACAAGCTCCAGACGACGGCCCTCGCCAACAATCAGCACCCCGAGGTCGCCATTGGCCATCGGCATCCCGCAGTGCACCCGACGAATAGGAAATTCAAGCCTGAAATCACGCGATCCAATCTCCATGACCAGCTCCTTCGTAATTGTTCTCGGTTTCTTGTGTCGGCTAAATAAAAAACGTTGGTCCCATTCGTCCCATTCGTCCTATGCTCTTAATTTAGGACTCGGTTTGGCTTCGGGCGACTGCAATGTCACACGTGCGTAGTCGTCCCCTTGTCCTATCCACCGTCCCATACGTCCACAGTCCACTGTCCACTGTCCACTGTCCACTAATGTCCACTAATGTCCACAGTCCACTGTCCACTGTCCACTATTCGAATTTTGGGAAGGCCTGGTCGTTCAGCAGTCGGTAGCGCTCCACGATATCGAGATAAGCGTCAAAGCGCAGCTGGGGCGGGACGTACTCGAGTTCATAGCGGTCCACCTCCTGCTCAATCCGGCGCTGCTGCGCCTGGGCTTCGGCAAACATGGCCCGGGCTTTCTGGAACTCGGTCCGGAACCGTCGTTCCTGGCCGCCGGCCAGAGCCCCCAGCGCCGCGACATACAGATCCAAGGCCGGCTGCAGCAGCGGCGACGCATCCTGCCGGACTTCGAGGAAGCGCCGCTGCAAATTCACCAGCGCCGCCTTGTCGAGCTTGTAATCCTTGAGGATGTTGGGCAGTTCGTCCAGTCGGACCCGCTGGACCGCGGCCGGGCCATTGCCGCCAACGACAGGGATAGACTCCAAAGCCGCCACCCGGGCTTCGATGGATTCCCGGACATCCATTCGCCGGCCACGACGGCTGGCCTGCACGACCTGCTGCTCATACCAGCCCTGCAAAGTCTGCCCCGGATTGAGGTAGTCGCTCAAAAGGAAAGCGCGCGCCTCCACCGGCTCCCGGCCAAACGCCTCCATCTCGAGCATTTTCCGGAAAATCTCGCCCCGTGGCGCCGGCAGCGCCGCCAAACACGCCGCCAGCAAATCGGCATGCAGCATGTACAACTGAAACAGAGCCGGCACGTCGGGGGTGACGCCGCCCTGCAGCAAAATCTCCACCCGCGGGAAATGCCGATGCGAAAACTGCTGCCGGGCGACCTGGTAGTCCGGCTCATACGCCCCCAGGCGTCCCTGGCCATGCATCACGACCCGGTTCGTCAAGGCCGCCGCCAGCCAGTCCGTCGTCGCCGTCTGCCCCGAAGAGCGGTCAAACAATTCGCGGGCGCGGCGCGTCAGCAGCCCGCGCATCAGCCGGTAGGTGACCGCCATGACGCCTTCATTTTCGTCGTACTCAATGCGCAGCGGATCGGCGCCGGTGCGTTCGGCAGCCGGCTCGACAACGACGACGGCGAGAGTCTTTTCCGGCTGCGACCGGCACTGCAGAAGCTGGTCGACGACGGTCGAACAGGTGTCGGCATAGCGGCCGATGTGCCGGGCCTGCTCCACGGCGCGGGCGCTGACCCGGATCCGGCTGCCGGGGATGGTCTCGGAAAAAGTCAACGCATGGCAGGCCAGGGCCGCCGTCACCACGAGGGCGGCGACCCGGCCGATTCTGCGGTTATGCGCTTGCGCAGCGGTCATGACTGCTTCCTGTAACCACTCCCGGCGCCGGCGGCGCCCGCCAGCAACGGCGCTATTCCAAGGCGTTCACGACGGCGAGGAAATCCATGGCCTGCTCCAGCCAGGACGGCGGAATGTCGTGCGGCCCCGACATCTCGTCCTTGCCCAAAA
>JAKLHU010000563.1 GCA_022709995.1 Verrucomicrobiota bacterium
GAAGACTTCGGCCAACTGCATCCAGAGGGTCTTGTCGGCGAAATTGAGTTGGCAGAGGTCTGCCCAGATGACTCCCCAGGCTCCGGGGCTGGCGAAGGAGCCATCTTCATTGCGGGTAAACCATTCCGGGTGATGAACTTGGATGATGGATCCCCAGCCGGTGTGGTCGGCGGGCAGGTCGATGATGACGAGGCCGTCCCGGGCATGGATGTCGGCGACCAGTTGGCTGAATTGCTCCAGGGGGGTGGTGTGGCGGTCGAAGATGGCCAGGGAGGGGTCGACGGTGAAGAAATCGAGGGGCGCAAAGGGGCTGCCGAAGCGTCCCATGCGGCCGAAGGTGGCGGGCGCCGGGTGGATGGGCAGCAGCTGGATGATGCGGAAGCCGAGTTGATCCATGATGACATGGAGTTCGCGTCTCAAGTCGGCAAACGTTCCGGAGGGGGGGATGACGATGTAGCCGGCTTGGTTGAGGAAGTTTTCCGCGTCGCGGTGTTCCTTGGTCCAAGCCTGGCCGGAGCGGTTGGGCCCGAACTGGCGGACGAATGCGTTGTAGATGGTGTTTCCCGAGACCGTTGCCGACGGTTCGATTTTGACGCGGACATTTTCGCCTTTGGGCCAGACCGGTTCGCCGCCGTCGGCGGGGACAAAGAAGGTCTTGAAGTCGAACCGGCCGACCTGGCAAAGCGGCAGGGTGATCTGGAAGGAACGTTCGCCGGTTCGGCGCATGGGCAGGTCATGCCAGTCGCGGCCGAGGATGGCCCGCCCGCGTTCGACGTTGGCGATGATTTCCGCCCGGTGGACGCTGGCCTGGCCGAGATTGGTGCGCAGGAAGGCGCCGCCTTCGCGGTCGGAATCAAGGCGCATCGACACCGTCAAGCTGTCGCCCGAGTGGCGGACGGTCTGGAAGCCGGGGGCTGGATTCTGGAGAATGTCTGTCATGATGGGGGGAAGGTTCCGGCAATCCTCGCGGAGGGCTTTTTAATCGCATATAATATAATAATGGTATTACGGGAGAAAGGCAACGATAGGCGGAGAGGCGAATTCAGGTCAACGGCGGTGGCGGCGTGGGCGGGCTTGGGCGCGGGTGATTGGGCGGTTCGGGGCGTTCAAGGAATCGGGTCAAGATTTCGGTGATGTGCATCCGTGCGAGATATCAATGTAGTTGGTCTTTGCACGCAATGCAAGGTCTGGCAGGGCACAGAATCGGGTTGCGGGTAATCGGTCGCCATTGCACCTGGCGGCCACTAGGACCGCCAGGTGCAATGGCGACCGATTACTTTATTTCGTGATATTTTCCGGTTCTCCGATAGTCATCAGCATGATGCGGGTTAAATTATGATCCATCGCGAGTCTTCGGGAAAGAATATCGACAAGGTGAGCACATGGCGTTGTTTTTGGGTTTGGACTGCAGTACGCAGAGTTTGACGGCGGTGATCATTGACACGGCCCGCAGGGCGGTCGTGCACCAGCATAGTGTTGTCTTTGACGAGATGTCGCCCGGATATGGCGGCGTGAATGGCGTTTTGCCGAATGAGGACAGCCTGGTCAAGCGCTCCAACCCGTTGATGTGGGTGGCGGCGCTGGACCAGTTGTTGGCCGAGCTGCAGGCGTCTGGTGTTGATCTAGGCAAAGTGGAGGCGATCAGCGGCAGCGGTCAGCAGCACGGGACGGTTTATCTGGGCGCCGAATTCCAGTCTGGCGGTTGGCTGCGCCGGGATGACCCGTCGCTGCCGGCGGCCGTCAAGCCGCACTTGCGGCGCGCGGAATCGCCGATTTGGATGGACAGTTCGACGTTTGCCGATTGCCGCCGGATTGAAGCGGCTTTAGGGGGGCGGCGGAGGTTCGGCGGCGGACCGGCTCTTCCGCGACCGAACGCTTTGCCGGTCCACAGATCAGCGCCTTCGCCCGGCAGGAGCCGAAAAAGTACCGCGACACCGCCGTCATTCATCTGGTCAGTTCCTTTTTTTGCGCTTTGCTGACCGGCGCTCCCGCCCCGATTGATCATGGCGACGGGGCGGGGATGAATTTGATGAACC
>JAKLHU010000564.1 GCA_022709995.1 Verrucomicrobiota bacterium
CGCCGCCAGGCGAGGGCGCGGCGGCGGCTTGAAGTTGCGGGATGCCGGCGAACGGCTCGGTGAATCCGCCGCCGTCACCGCGATGCAGCAGGTGGACCGCCAATTCACAGATAAACGTGTCGGAGACTTCCAGGAAGCCCAATTGGCGCAGGGCGGCGGCGCACTGTTCGGTCAATCGCTGGCTCTGTCCCGACGTCAGGGGCAGGGTCCGGTCCAGCAATGCCCGCACCCCGGCCGCACTCCAGCCATGCAATTCCCGGCGGCGTCCGGCGAGCGGATCGACCTGATGCCGCCGGCCATACTCCGCCGCCACCTCGCCGTAGCCGACCGCCGCCAGCATCGCCGCCAGCAACTCATGCGTCACGGCCTCGGACACCGGCTCGCCATGGCCCCGCGTGCGCAACTTCTCCTCCAAGGTCAGGACCAGGTGGTCGGCAATCCAGTCCGACGCCAGGCCCTGAGCCCGAAACGCCTCGCGCAGATCAGCCGCCAGACGATCGAAGTCCATACTGTGCGGTTGACCGCCCGGACCGGCAACCAACATATTGCCGCTGGCCAGAAGAATCATGCCGTTTTCCCATTCTGCCCGGCTTTGCTCGCCGGCTCCTCTTTCGGATGACCGCTTTCCGGCTCGGTGGCCTCGTTTTCCGCCTGCATGCTCTGCACCTCGTCGATGAACGCGTCGGCATCCTGGAAATGACGATACACCGAGGCGAACCGGACGTAGGCGACTTCGTCGATCTTCTTCAGCAGCTTCATGGCCAGTTCGCCGATATATTGTGATTCAACCTCGCCCTGGGGCATGAGGGACAGCCGGGTGGTGATGTCGGCCACGACGGAATCAATGGTCGCCTCGTCGATGGAGCGCTTCCAGCAGGCCATCCGAATGCCGTCCCGCAGCTTGTTCGGCTGGAATTCTTCCCGCCGGCCATCGCGCTTGACGACGCAGATATCGGCCGGGATGACCGTCTCATAGGTCGTGAACCGGAAATTGCAGTTCAGGCACAGACGGCGCCGCCGGATGGCGTCGCCTTCGCGCGACACCCGCGTTTCAATGACCTTGTCATCCGTCGTCCCGCATTTCGGACATCGCATAATCGCCTCGCAATCCGTTGCTTGATATCATGTTGCCGGTTCAGCGCAGGTCCCGCATCACCCGTTCGATCCCCTCGGCGCGGCCGGCCGCGGACACCGTGACCACCGCGCCACTCAGGCGGGGGCCGCGGTCGTTGACCGTAAACCGCGCCGGCAAGCCAGTCCGGAAGCGGCTGAGCACCGGGGCGATGTCGCGGCCAAGAATGGACTCCCGGGCCCCGACCATGCCCAGGTCGCATTGGAAAGCCGTGCCGCCGGGGAAAATCTGCTGGTCGGCCGTTGCCACGTGCGTATGCGTTCCGACGACCGCGCTGACTTTGCCGTCGAAATACCGCCCCAGGGCGATTTTCTCACTCGTCGCCTCGGCATGAAAATCGATCACCACGACGGGCGTATGCTGGCGGATTTCCGGCAACAGGCGTTCCGCCGCCGCGAAGGGGCAGTCGGCGCCGGCCGCCATGAACGTCCGTCCCAGCAGGGACATCACCGCGACCGGGCTGCCGTCGCGGGCGGTGAAGACGCCCCAGCCCCGTCCCGGCTGGCAGTCCGGCAAGTTGGCCGGCCGCAGCACATTGGTCAGACTGCCGATTTCCGTCATGAAGTCCTTCTGGTCCCACATGTGGTCGCCGCCGGTGAAGACGTCAACGCCGCTGTTCTCCATCTCCTGCAGGCACAGTTTGGTGAAACCGTTCCCGCCGGCCATGTTTTCGCCGTTGGCCACGCAAAAATGGCACTGATAATGCCGGCGCAGTTCCGGCACGAGATGGCGGAGCGCCCGCCGTCCGCCTTTGCCGACAATATCTCCGATCATTAATATTTTCATGGTCTCGAAATATAGCGTGGAAAGACTTTCTTGATTTCGTCTGAGTTTAATAGGATGTTGTCAGAATGATTCCACCGGCCAAGAAAAAACCGATGCCCCTGCGCAAAC
>JAKLHU010000565.1 GCA_022709995.1 Verrucomicrobiota bacterium
CCGTTAATATAATAGGAGAAGGTCATGCGGTTGTCGGCCTGGAGTTCGCCGGTGATGACGATGTGGCAATAGGGATAGGCGGGACGGGTGCCGGACGCGAAGCGGCAGTAGTACACGCCGTTGTTGGCCGGGGCGTCCGGCGGGTTTTTCATGACTTGGCTGGAGAAGGCGACGAAGCTGCGGTAGAAATACGTCTGCCAGCCGACCGTGTAGTTGCCATGATTGAAAAGGCTCATGCCGTGTTTGAAGTCTTCGGGCTTGACCCAGATGGACAGCGTGAAGCCGCCGCTCAGGTCCAGGTCGGGATGGTCGGGAAGTTCGACCAGGGCGTCGGCGCCGTTGAGGCGGAGGGCCTGGCCGCGGAGGCCGAATTCTTCCCACTGGGGATTGACGAGCCGGGCGTGATGGCCGTTTCCGGAGCTGTCCTGGGCGATATCGCCCTGGCCTTCGTCAAAGCGCAGGTGGAGGCGCGGGGCGGGTCCGGCCGCCGCGGCGAGGGCGGCGAGGCCGCCGAGAACAAAAGCCAGCAGAGTTGATTTAGACATCGCAACTACCTTGTTTACAATGGGATGGCCGCCAAGATTGGCGTCTTTGCCGAAAAACGCTGGACGCCTGGAGAGTTCGTTGCGATACCATACTGCCGTGAATGGCGGATGTCCAGAAAAGCCGGATTGCGCGGCGAAGGCAAAGGACGGTGGGACGGTGGAATGGTGGAACGGTGGAATGGTGGAATGGTGGGACGGTGGAATGGGACGGATAGGATTTATGGGACATGGAGGACGTATGAGCCGCGGACGAACAGGCCAGGCTCGACGTGGTGCGACACGTCGATCATGCGGCTATATTGATGGGTGGCGGCTGGGATTTTCATGACTGTTGTGTTCGGCGCCGCCGCGCGGCTGTCATGGCCGCCGGGGGCGGAAGGAGGCGACGTGCGTATTTCTGAACGTTTGGGGATCGGTCTGTGGGTCGGGGGGCCGGCGCTCGGCTATTTGCTGCTGGCCGCGTATCCGTGCTGGCGCTGGCATGGGCTTTTTCGATTGCCGTTGCCGTGGCTGTGGCTGGCGATTCCAGGAGCTGTCTTGCTGGTCAGCGGTCTTGGGTTGTATGCCTGGAGCCTGGTGACGGTGGTCAGGGCGTGGCAGGCCGGCGCCTTGGCCAGGACCGGCCCCTATGCCCTGGTCCGGCATCCGGCCTATGCCGCCTGGATACTGCTGATTCTGCCCGGGGTCGCCCTGCTGAGCGGCGCGTGGCCGATGTCGCTGGCGCCGGTTCTGGCGTTCTACGGCTTTTGCCGGCGGGTCGAACGCGAGGAGGCCGCCGTCCGCGCGCACTTTGGCGAGGACTACGAAAGCTACTGCCGCGCCGTGCCCGGGCGTCTGGCGCCGCGGCGGCCGGCGTGCCGAAGCGCTGATGATTCGATTGCCGCCCGGGACGTGACAAAGTCATCATGACGTGCTATGGTAAGGCATGATATGACATGACGTGACAATAGTTGTTTGTTGTTGAGGGGCTTGCCGCTATGCTGAGCAAAACCAGAACAACGGACGTGCATGAGCGGGATTTTTTCCGGGTCCTGCTGGAGGATCTTGTCTGCCCGGAGCATCCTCTGGTCGCGCTGGCCCGGGAGATTGACTGGAACCGCTTTGAGGTTCTGTTGACCGGCTTGTTCAGTTCAAGCCAGGGGCGGCATTCGTGTCCGGTGCGCCTGATGGTTGGCCTGCTGATGCTCAAGGAGTTGAGCGGCCTCGGCGGCAAGGCCCTCCTCGCCCAGTGGACGGAAAATCCCTACTGGCAGTATTTCACGGGCGGGGTTTATTTCGAGACCCAGGTTCCGGTTGCGCTTCGCAGCCTGACCCGTTGGCAGCATCGGCTGCGGCATTGCGGCGGCGATGAGCTGCTGGCCGAAATGCTCGGCGCCGGCCGGCGCCGGCGGCGGTTCGCGCCTGTCTGGGCGGTCCGGAGCGAGCCGCGCCCCCGGAAAAAGGCGGTGGCAGCCAAGGCGGCTTCCGCAGCGGC
>JAKLHU010000566.1 GCA_022709995.1 Verrucomicrobiota bacterium
AAAGGCTAGAGTATAAGTTCAACAAGAACATGCGCACTTCACATACCGCGTCTTTGTGGTCATTAACGCTTTCTCTGGCCTTGCTGTGGACGGCGGGTTGCGCGTCGCCGGCCGCCAAGCCGGAATTCCACCCGGTCCGCGCAATCATGCCGCCGAGAATCGGCCCAAAGTCAATCGTGAGCGGAAGTTGCCAGAGATTATCATCCGGCTCAATCGCGGGATCATTGACCAGCAGGAAAAGCACCGGGTCGCCGGCCAAGCCGCCCTGCCGCCGAAACTCGCCCTTGACCAGACGGTTCCCGCTGTAGGCATAGCACAGCAGAAAGGTCGACGGCGCCTTCCAGTAACCGGAAAAAGCGCCGCAGTCGCCGTCGCGAATCATGCTGCCATCCGGCAGCCGCGTGTAGAGCCAGTACAGGGGGACATTTTTGATGTTCGGATGAAAGACTTCCTGGCCCGACATGCGTTTGAACAGCCACGCGGCATGCATTTCGCTGCCAAACCGGAAAGCGGCATAGCTGATGCCCTGATTGTGCCGCGGCGATTCATATTCAAAACGGCGCATGGGAACGAGTTCCTCCAGGACTTTCCAGGCGCAATACTGGTACGGCAGCGGGTCTTCGTCATAGACGGCAATGGCCAGCGAAAGAAGGTCCCGGTTGATCTGCATTTCATTGCCATGACCATTGACAATCGACTGCAGGAAGGGCGGCCAGCCGCATTCCATGTCATCGGCCAGACGCATCAGATGCTGATACAGCACTTGGCGCTCGGGGCCGGAAATGATGTCGTAGCACCAGTCATAGACCTTGGCGGCAGCGTAGATGGCGGCGCCGATTTCACGGGTGATGTCCAGCAGGTTGCCGTATTCCACCCGGGGCAGATAGTCCAGCATCAGCTGCACCGCTTCCCGGCCAGCCTGCCGTTCCCCCGTCATGAGATAATAAAAGGCCTTGACCGCGGCCGCGCTTTCGAGCGGCTTGTTGGAGGGCAGCTCGCGGTCCGGCGCAAACGTGAAGACAAACGGCGCCAAAGCCTGCTTCCGGACGTCCTCCCAGGCCGCGACATGCTCGGGATGAGCCAGATTGGCCTTGATTTGCGGCAGCGTGTCCGGCGTCACCCAGAGACGCGGGTGAGCCTGGGGCGGCAGCACCGCCGGCCGGTAGTCCGCGGCGGCCTCCGGAACCCGCGGCGGGCGGTAGGGCGCCACCTCCACGGCATCCAGGCGGACACCGCGCGGAAGCCAGATCTTCAGCTGCTGAACCCCGCCGTCCAATATGAATTTGCCCAGAGTCTGACGGGAAATCTTCGGCTGGACCCAAGGGACATACACGACGCGCCGCGTCGGCCGCTGGTCGTCAAGCTGCAGTTTGAGGAACATGGACTGATGCTTGCTTCTGGCATTGCGCATCAGCTCCAGGCCATGCTCGTCGACATCCGCGCTGGTGCGCAGGAGAAAACGGCCGGCTTGCTCGGCCTGAATGGCAAAGGTGACGTCCGGCGGCGATTCCTGCTCCAAGCCGTTTTTCTCATCGATTCCCGGGGCCAGGCCAACACCCTGCCGGCTTTTCGCCTCGGGAACCGCCGTGATCACGGCCCGTGCCGACGACACCGCCGCCTGCTCGGCCTCCAGCAGCACGGCCTTGCCAACCGGAATCACGACCGGCTGGGCCGACAGCATGGCGACCGAAAACAGGGCAAAAAACACCATGGCAATTTTCATGGCAAACCTGATTTCCCATTTTATTGTTTCGTGTCCAAAACCCTACCCGCCGGCATCGCCCGGCCGGTTTCTTTGCCCTTCCGGTCAGGCCGGGTCAGGCCGGGTCATGCCAGACCAACACCGCCCAGGTCGCCACCGCCGGCAACTCGATACGGCCATGGCTGGGTATCAAACGAATGGCTTCCCGGTCAGGAGAAAGCGCCAGGACTTCCGCCGGCGGCGCCGAAAACGTGACACCAACCCGGGCCGGCACCGACTGGTTGTCATAATTCAGGCAGTGCAGAACACGA
>JAKLHU010000567.1 GCA_022709995.1 Verrucomicrobiota bacterium
GGGCAGGACGGGAAGCACGCATCCGGCTAGGCCAGCCAGCAGGCCGACGACGCCGGCGATGGACAAGATGATGTCGAGATAGGGCATCGGGGCACCGCGGCGGCCGGAAAGCGGGGGGTGGGGAAGGCTGGCGGCCTGGAGAAAACGGCCCTGGTGGCGGCAGACGCCGGGGGGCAGGGCCGTTTGTCCGGAGGCAACGGGCGGTGATCAGGGCATGATGATGCTGCACGACACCTTGGCGTTGACTTCTTCCTTGATTTTGTCGGCCAGGGCCGCCGGCACCGGCTTGTCGGTCATCAGGATGGCGATGGCGTTTTTGCCTTCATGGTCGCGCGGGGCGTGGATGTCTTCGATGTTGATGTTTTCGCGGGCGCAGGCGCCGGTGATTTTGGCGAGCACGCCGGTGCGGTCCTTGTATTCCACGATGAGGGCGTTCCCCTTGGGGACGAAGTACACGTGCTCGAAGTCGTTGATGCGGGAGATCATCAGGTTGTTTTCGGCGATGGTGCCGCGGACGCTGACAAAGCCGGTCGGGCCTTCCAAATCAATGGTCATGGAGTTGCCGTATTTCTTTGATTCATCCGGGTTGCGGATTTCGCAGGTGATGCCCTTGTCCTGCAGGTACGACTGCGCTTCCTCCGGGTCCTGCTGGTATTCGAAATGCTCGGAGAGGGCGGCGCAGATGGGCGACAGGAACCACTTGGCGAACTGGCTGAGTTCGCCATAGAAGCTGCATTTCACCTGGCGGACGGGCGACTGGCGGCCGATGTAGCAGCGGGCGACATAGGCGATGCGGTAGGCCAGCTGCTGGTAGCTCTCGTTGAGCTTGTCCGGCAGGCCCTTGTTGACCACATAGGTGTTGACGCCGTTGTCAAAGTAGGCGATGAGCTGTTCGGCGGCGCGCTTGGCGGCATTGAAATTGGCTTCGAAGGTATTGGCGCCGAGGTGGGGGAGCATGATGTCGGCGATGTCGGCGACGCTTTTCGGGCCGGGGACGTCGGCGTCGAAGACGTCCGTGCAGAACAGCAGGTTTTTCTCGGCCTTGACGGCGCGGAGGTCGTTTTCGTTGATGATGCCGGAGCGGGCGCAGTTGATGAGCAGGCAGCCTTTTTTGACGCGGGAGAGCAGGTCGCGGTTGACGAGGCCGCGGGTCTCGTCATTTTCCGGGATGTGGAGGGTGATGACATCGGCCTGGGCGAAGATGTCTTCGAGAGTCGTCAGCTTGACGCCGAGTTCGGACGCCCGCTGGGCGGCGACGATCGGGTCGTAGGCCAGGACTTTCATGTCAAAGCCGGCCACGCGTTTGGCGACCAGCTGGCCGATGTTGCCGAGGCCGACGATGCCGAGGGTCTTGCCGGTCAATTCGCGGCCCATGAATTTCTTCTTTTCCCAGCCGCCCTGGCGGGTGTCGATGTCGGCCGGGATGATGTGCCGGTAGGCGGCCAGGGCCATGGCGATGACTTCCTCGGCGACGCCGTTGGAATTGGCGCCCGGGGTGTTCATGACGTCGACGTTGCGGCGGCGGGCGTATTTGATGTCGATGGTGTTGTAGCCGGCGCCGGCGCGGACGATGGTTTTCAGGTTGGGCAGAGCGTCGATGACGGCCGGAGTGACTTTTTCGCTGCGGACGACCAGCGCTTCGGCGTCCTGGTGGGCGGCCAGGAGCGTCATGAGGTCGGTATCGGAGTCCTGGACGACTTGGAAGCCCTGGGCTTTCAGGATGTCTCGGGCAATGCTGTCCAGCTTGGTCGGAATCAGAACTTTTTTCATGAATGCGCTGTCCTTGAGGATGGAGTGAGATGACACCAGGGGTCATTGGAAAAGAAACATTTACTATAAGTTTTCTTGGATGCTTTTCAATTCAGTTCCCGGCAACTGGGCGGTTAGGCGGGAATCGGTCAGTCATTGCATTTGGCGCGCGGGGTGGGCGGCGGCGTATGGTGTTCAGGCTTTAGCCTGCTCCCCATTTCCCGGTTATCCGGCCATGTAACATAGGAG
>JAKLHU010000568.1 GCA_022709995.1 Verrucomicrobiota bacterium
AACCGCCGGATGCGGAAAACCGCATGTCCGGTGGTGTGGAAGGGCACGGGGCGCAATCCCCGTTGCCCCATCCGATCATACGGCAGGCTGAAACCAAGAGCTTATCACCACATTTTGCACATTAACGGTTTTTCCGGGAAAGAAGCGCCGGCGCGGTTGCCGGCGCGAACCAGTTGTGTTATGGTATTAGTTTTCGGCGGAACAAGCGCCGGGAAACGGTCGACAAGAGCATCCTGGGCAAGGAAAAAGGCAACTATGGAACTCACGTGGGCGCGGGCGGGTCTGCCGAAAAATCTGGTTCCTCTCCTGGAAACCTTGGGCGAGGAATATCCCCTGCGGGAAGTCGCCGCCGGGGCCGGTTTGATTTTTGAGCCGTCGTCGCGGCCGGAAGAATTGTCGGTCCGGCGGCAGGACGGGAAGTGGTTCATCCGCGCCGGCCGCGGCCATGGTTTCGCCCGTGGCGTCGGCCTGGCTCTGGCCGGCGTCGAAACGGCGGAGAACATCGGCTTCTCGACGTTTGGCTTTTTGTTCGACTGCACGCGCGGCAACGTCGTCACGGTCGACGCGTTCAAGCGCTGGCTGCGGCGCCTGGCGCTTTTGGGCTACAATGTCGGCATGATTTATGTCAAGGACGCCTATCAGCTTCCCGGCGAGCCGTTTTTCGGGCTGATGCGGGGCGCGTATTCGCAGGCGGAAATCCGGGCGATTGACGCCTATGCGCAAAAGCTCGGCATCGAGATCATGGCCTCGATCCAGGCCCTCGGCCACGTCGAGCCGATCATGCAGTACTGGCCCTATCACAAAGTCAAGGACACCGCCAGCACCCTGCTGGTCGACGAGCCGGCGACGTATGTTTTGCTGGAGAAGATGATCGGCTTCTGGAGCGAGGCGCTAGGGTCCCGACGCATTCACCTGGGCATGGACGAAACGCACGACCTCGGCCGCGGCCGGTTCATGGACCTGAACGGCTACGAGCCGCCCATCAACATCTACAACCGCCATCTGGCCAAGGTCTGCCAGATCTGCGATCGGCTGGGCCTGAAGCCGATCATCTGGGCGGACATGTTTTTCCGCTTTGCCAACAAGTCCCAATCCTATTATGAGCCGACCGTGGAAATCGCCGCGGAAGTGCGCCAGATGATTCCGCCGCAGGTGCAGCTGTCCTACTGGGACTACTACCATCGCGACCAGGAGACTTACGCGACCATGCTGACCAGGACGCGCGACTTGAACGGCTCGCGGCCGTTCATGGCTTCCGGCGTCTGGACGTGGGGCACGCTGTGGACGGATTACGAACAGACGGCGGCGACCGTCAAGCCGTGCATCGACGCCTGCCGCCAGGTAGGCGCCGACGAGCTGATCTTCACTCTGTGGGGCGATGATGGCGGCCATTGCGACATCGACTCGGCCCTCGCCGGACTGGCCATGGCGGCCGACTACGCCTATAAGCCAAATGGCGGCGGCGACGGGCCGGAGCTGCGGCGCCTTTTCCAAGCCGCCTGCGGCACGTCCTATGACCGGCAGCTGACCGCCGGCCGCCTGATCCTGACCAGCTTCAAGGAAGACGGGACCGTCCTGCGGAAAATCAAGGAGAAGACCACCTTGTGGGACGACCCGCTCATGGGCATGGGCTATTATGGCTTGGACAAGGCCACCCCCGGCATCTGGGAAGACGTCCTGGCGCATTACCGCGGCATTCTGGCGGAACTGGCCGGCCACCGCGACGACGCGGCGGCCGGGGATATCGGCCACGCCTGCCTGCTGCTGGAACTGCTGATCGCCAAAATCGAATTCCGGCGGGACTTGCTGGCCGCCTACCAGGCCCGCGACCGGGCGGCGCTGGCGCGTCTGGCCGGGGCCGGCGTCGACCATGTCATGGCGTCCTTTACGGCCTTTGGCGATTCGTTCCGCCGCCGGTGGTTCCGGAGCTATAAGAGTTACGGCCTGGAACTTTTCCAGATCCGCATGGGCGCCCAGCTGGAACGCTTCCGGGAGAC
>JAKLHU010000569.1 GCA_022709995.1 Verrucomicrobiota bacterium
CTGCAAGTACGCCCTGCCGCTCATCATCAGGAGCGGCGGCGGCTCGGTCATCAACACCTCCTCCAGTGCCGGTGTGATCGGCATCCCCGGGTGCGACGACTACACCGCCACCAAGGGCGCCACCGTCGCCCTGACCAAGTCCATGGCGCGTGAGCTCGGCGGCCGCAACATCACGGTCAATGCCGTCGCCCCGGGCTTCATCCTGACCGAGATGACCGAAAAACTCCCGGAAAATGTCAAGGAAGCGTACGTTGCGCAGATTGCACTCAAAAGAGCGGGCACCCCGGAAGATGTAGCAGAAGCCGTCTATTTTCTGGCATCGCCTGCCGCTCAATATATAACTGGAACCGTTTTGAACGTTTCCGGCGGACTGTTGATTTAAAATCCAAGGAGGAAAACATGAAGAAAGAAGAAGTCCTGAGCAAGGTTAAAGCCGTGGTGGCCGAAAAGCTGAATGTCGGCGAGGACCAGGTGACCGAGGAAGCCAAGTTCGTTGAGGATCTGGGCGCCGATTCCCTGGACCAGGTCGAGCTGATCATGGCCCTGGAGGACGAATTTGAGCTCAAGATTCCCGAAGAAGAGGCCGAAAAGCTGACGACCGTGGGATCGGCCGTCGAATACGTCCTGAAAAAAGCCCAGTAACCCGATTTTTTAACTATGGACCCCTTTATAAGCAAAACGATACCTTTGCGCCGGGTAGTCGTCACCGGCATCGGAATGATCACGCCCACCGGCAAGAACAGGGAAGAGAACTGGGACAATATCCGCTCCGGGCGCAGCGGCATCGGCCCCATCACCCGTTTCGATGCCCAGCACCACGCCAGCCGCATTGCCGGCGAGGTGAAAAACTACGACGCCAACCAGTACTTCGACAGGAAGGAGGTCAGGAAATTCGACCCCTTCATCCAGTTCGCCCTGATCGCTTCCGACGAGGCGGTCAAGGACTCGGGGCTGGATCTGGGCACAATCGACAAGGAGCGGGCCGGTGTGTATATCGGGTCTGGCATCGGCGGCATTCATACCATCGAGGTCAACAAGGAAGTCCTGATGCAAAAGGGGCCCGACCGCATCTCACCCTTCTTCCTGCCAGCCTGCATTGCCAACCTGGCCGCCGGCCAGGTTTCCATCAAATTCGGCTTCAAAGGCCCCAACCTGGCCAATTGCACCGCCTGCGCCACCGGCACCCACGCCATCGGCGACTCCACGCGCATCATCCAACGCGGCGAAGCCGACATCATGATCGCCGGCGGCGCCGAGTATCCCATCACCCCTCTGGGCGTGGCCGGGTTTACCGCCATGCGCGCCCTTTCCACACGCAACGACCAGCCCGAAAAGGCCTGCCGGCCTTTTGACAAAGGCCGGGACGGTTTCGTCATCGCCGAGGGCTCGGCATTGCTGATGCTGGAATCCCTGGAGCACGCCCGCCAACGCGGGGCGCGCATCTACGCCGAGGTCGCCGGCTACGGCTTCACCAGCGACGCGTTCCACATGACCGCCCCCGATCCCGAAGCCGACGGCGCCTACCGGGCCATGAGAAACGCCGTGGCCGACGCCGGACTCAAGCCGGAAGACATCGTGTACATCAACGCCCACGGCACCTCGACCGAACTTAACGACAAGCTGGAAACACTTGCCATCAAGCGCCTGTTCGGCGAATACGCGTCCAAGCTGGCGATCAGCTCGACCAAGTCCATGACCGGGCACATGCTGGGCGCCACGGGCAGCGCCGAGGCCGCCTTCACTGCGCTGGCCATCACCCACTCCTTCATCCCGCCGACCATCAACTACGATACCCCCGACCCCGACTGCGACCTCAACTACACTCCCAACCAGGGCGTCGCCAGGGAGATCCCCTACGCCCTTTCCAATTCGTTCGGCTTCGGCGGCACCAACGCCTCGCTCGTCTTCCAGCGTTACAATGGCTGAGCGCGCCCGTCCGCCGTCAATTTTGCCATATTCGGACTTAGGCTTCCGTCCTGGCTCTCGGGGCAGAG
>JAKLHU010000057.1 GCA_022709995.1 Verrucomicrobiota bacterium
CCCGATCGCCGCGCGAGCACTCGCCCTCCATTCACCCAATGCCAGCCGCGGATGTTTCAGCCCCGGCGTCCGCCGGGGAAAGCCACCAACCAGGAAAGCAATGTGCACTATGAAGACACTATTATCTCTTGTCATGGTTTTGTGCGGCGTGTGCGCCGCCCAGGGAACAGTCGCGAAAGCCGTCAAGACCTTGTCGCCGATCGAGCTGGACGGCCAATTGACGGAGGAGGTCTGGAAAACGGCCCTGAAGTTCGACCGGTTTTACATCAACAACAGCGATGAGCCCGGCTTTCCGACCGAGGCGTTGGTGGTCTATGACGACGACGCGTTGTACATAGGCGGTCGGGCGCCGCTTCCGGCTGGCGGCCAGCTGGTAGCGAAAGAGACCCGGCGGGACGGCAGAGTATATGGCGACGACTGCTTTGAAATCATGCTGGATCCCAACCAGACCGGCGACCGCTATTTTCATATTCTGGTGAACGCCCTCGGCACGGTCATGGACCGCTACTGCGATCAGGGCGGCCACGTCGGCGACTCCAAGTGGGATGGCGACATCAGCGCCGGCGCCTTCCAGGGCAAGGGCTTCTGGAGCGTGGAAGTGCGCATTCCGTTCTACACCCTTGACATCAATCCGGAGGGCCGCCGGGTGTGGGGCATCAACATCTGCCGTGACAATCGCCATCCGAACCAGGAAGCGTCCATTGCGCCGAACGGCGTTTTCAACGTGGCCGGAAGTTTTATTCCGGTGGACGGCATTGACATCGACATGACCACATATGGCTGGGAGACGTCGCCGACGGCGGTCACGTGCGCCCGCCTCGGCGACAAGCTGGCGGTGACTCTCGCCACGCCCGTCACCAACCTGGCCCGGACGGCGCAGACGGTCAAGATCGACTACACCCTGCTGGGCGAGGGCATCACCGCCGCCGCGGAGCAAACCAGGACCTTCCAGCCCGGCGAAACTCTGACCATCACCGCCGCCGACGTGCCGGTCGAACGTCCCGGCGACTACCGCTGCGTCGTCAGCGTCCTGCACCCGGTCGACCGACGTATCTTGAAACGGCGGACCTACCCGGCCGCCGTCGCCTTTTCGCCGTTTGAAATCATCCTCGCCAAACCGCACTACCGGGACATGATTTTTGCGTCCCAGAAGCTCGACCAGGTGGTCTACACGGTGAAAAGCCATCTGGGCGACCAGGCCGCGAAGCTGACCATCACCACCGGCATCCGGCGGCTGGACGGGACCGTCCTTTGCGCCAGGACTCTGGCCGGCCCCGGGGACGTCCAGTTCCCGACCGCCCCTCTGCCGGAAGAGCGCATGGTGATTTTCGTGGCTGCCGGCCCGGCCGGCGACCCCGGTCAGGACATGGCCACCCACCCGTTGCGAAAACTTCCCTACCAGAAAGGCGAAGTCTGGCTGGATGAGGAGCGCTACTGGCGCGTCGACGGCGAGCGCTTCTTCTTCCTCGGGGGCTGGAATGACGTCCATGTTCCCGGCTTGAACGTGACCGTCGGGGAGGCCGCGGTCGAGCCGGGCGGCAAATTCATCACTGGAAAATTGATGTGGTCGAGCTTCCCGGCCCGGAAAAGCTACCAGCTGCCCAGCGTCCTGCCGGAGCATGAGCCGATCATCCGCGAAACCGTGCGTGGCTACCGGGACAACCCCGACCTTTTTGGCTACTATTTGTCGGATGAACCGGAGATCAGCGGCATCTCCGTTGCCGGCCTCCGGGATGCCGCCCGGATCATCCGCGACGAAGACCCCTATCACCCGATCGTGGTCTCCAACGACACCATCGGCGGCAGCAAGGATTTTGCCGAAGCCGCCGAAATCAACGGCCTGCATCCTTACCCGAGCCCGGCCAAGAATGTCCCGAAGAGCAACTTTGCCCGGGTCGTGGCCTTCATGGACCAGGTCGTGGCCTTCAATCGCGATCGGCGCCACCCGCAGACCATCACCTTCCTGCAGCAGGGATTCAACTACGGCGACCACGGGGCCTTGAACAGCCGCATCCCGACTTATGACGAAATCCGCACCCAGTATCTGATGACGATCATCCTGGGCGGCCGCGGCATCCTGACTTACAACCGCACCACGCGCCATTATCCGGAGTTGTATCTGGGCATGCCGGAATTCGTCCGCGAAATCCGTTTTCTGTCGCCGGTCCTGCTGGCCGACGAGGTGGTTGACCCGAGTCATGCGGTGGACAATCCGAACGTCCGCTGGACCGTTAGGCGCCACCAGAAGCAGCTCTGGGTGCTGGCGGTGTCGACGACGCACGGCCGCGAGCCGGCCACGTTTTCGATTCCGGAACTGGGCGACCGGCCCCTGCAGGTCCTCAGCGAAGACCGCGAAGTCAGCGCCGCCCAGGGATCCTTCCGCGATGTCTTTGACAATTACCAGGTGCACATCTACACCACGGAACGCCAGCGTCCTGACCTGAAAAGCGTCGCCGTCATCGAACAGCTGATTGCGGACGCCAACCGCGCCCGCCGCAAACCCGGCAACTTGGCTTTCCAGGCCTTTGAGCATGACTCCGTGAAGATTAGCGCCTCCAGCAACGCGTCCGCTTCCCGGCGTGACGATTGCGGATTGTGGCATGTCACCGACGGCGTGATTGTCGACTATCCCCTTGCTCCCCAGAAGAAGCATGCCGTGCTCTGGACCGACGCCACCGACGATGCCGCCCCGGATTGGCTGGAACTCGAATTCGACCGCCCGCAGCGCTTTGGCCGGGTCGTCCTCTTTCCCTATGAAAGCACGTTGCGCGATTATGACTTGCAGGCGTGGGTCGACGGGGCGTGGCAGTCGCTGGCCAGGAACGAGGCGGCCTCGGCCGAACGGCTCGAACACGCCTTTGCCCCTGTCGTCAGCAACCGCCTGCGGCTGCTGGTGACCGCCACCAACGGCCCGAATGTCAAGCTTGATGAAATCGAAGTCTATGCCGAATGAGGCGTCCCTGCCGCTTTTGGACCGGGCTGACCAGGCCGGCGAAGGGCGTCAAACGGTCGGCGGCACGTCGAGGAGGGTGTTGCCCATGATCATGCGCAGGACTGTTTTTCTGGCTGCCCTTCTGGCCCTGTCGGCGGCCTTTGCCGGCCGGCCCGTGCCCTTGGCGCATTGGATGCTCGCCGACGGCGAAGGCCTGGCTATTGCCGACGGTGGCCCCGAAAGCTGGGGCGGGAAGATCGTTCATTCCGAGAACTCGGCCTGGGGCCAGGGACGCGGCAGTGCCAAGGCGCTGTTTTTTCTTGACCATCCGCTGCATCAGGCCGCGACGGTAGCCATCACACCCGGCGACCGTTTCGAATACGACAAGGGCTTTTCCGCCAGTTGCTGGATCCAGGTTTCAACCGAATCGCAACGGGCGAAAACCTATGAGATTCTCAATTTGGCGGATTCGGAGAGGGGACGCGGCTTTCGCCTAGTGTATGCCTGGGAGAGCCTGATGTTCTTTGGCGGCGACGGCAAAAAAGCCCACGCCGTCAAAAGCACTCCGTCCAAACATCCGATTGAACGCGGCGTCTGGAACCACGTGGCCGCGACTTTTGACGGTCTCCAGGCCAGAATCTACCTCAATGGCCAGCTGGTCGGCGCCAGCCCGGACGGGCAGCCGTTTGTCCTGCTTCCCGCCGCCACCCGTGTCCTGTCCATCGGCAGCTACCGCGAGGGCTATGCGTACGGCTTCCGGGGGGCCATTGCGGACGTCAAGCTCTTCGGGCGGGCCTTGACCCCGGTGGCAGTGATGGCCGAAGCCAAATCGCTGCGGTTGGACGATTGACGGCGGCGGACGGCGTCGCCATCGCATTCCCCGGACCTGTCGAGCCAAGGGGCAGGCAGCTCGGAGAACAATGCGCCGCTCCTGGTGTTTTTCCCATCCGGCCGGCGCCGGCGCCCAAGCCGGGGCGGGCGGACTCCGCGCAAGGCCACCAACCCTTGGATTCACGAAACGATGGATTCACGCTACCCGGAAGATAATTGCCGATGCCGAATGAAGTCATGCTGAAGAAAACCCCCGCCCCTTTCTCCCGCCTGGCGCTGTGGACGCTGCTGGCGTGCGGGACGGGGATGTATTTTTTTGCCAACATCCAGCGGGTCGCCATTCCCGGGGCGATTTTCAATCAGCTGCAGGCCGAGTTTAGCGCTTCGGCGTCGGCGATCACGGGTCTGGGTTCGTCTTTCATGTACATCTATGCCGTCAACCAGCTGCTTATCGGCATGTTGATCGACCGTTATGGCGGCATCCGGACGATTCTGGTCGGGGGGATCGTCTTTTGCGCGGGTTGTTTGGCGTTTCCGCTGGCGCATACGCTGCCCATGCTGTACGTCGGCCGTGCCCTGACCGGCTTCGGGGCCAGCGCCCTCTATCTCAGCCTGATCAAGGAAATCATGCGCTGCTTTGACAAAAACTACCCCATCATGGTTTCGGTCATGATCTTGATCGGCTATGCGGGCGGCATCGTGGCCAATGCGCCGTTTGTGGCGCTTGCGGCCCGTCTCGGCTACCGCCCCGTCCTGTTGCTCATGGCCGCGCTGTCCTTGGCCCTCTATCTCGGCTTTGCCGGTTCCCGCCTACTGCTGACCTTGCCGGAAATCAAGGCTGGCGCGACCATCAAAATCACGAATTTCGCGGTGGTTTTGAAACGGCGGCACAACGTCCATCTCTTCATTTTCGCCGGCTTCAACTGGGGGCTCTACTATGTTATTCAGACCGTTCTGGGCAAGAAGTTCCTGGAGGATTTTGGCGACTTGGCGCCGATGACGGCGGCGACCGTTCTCTCCGTCATGGGCCTGATCTCCGCTTCCTGCGGGTTCCTGTTCGCCGTGCTGAGCCGACTGCTGGGCAACCGCCGCCAGATTTTCTGCCGTCTGGCCGGCATTGTCAGCATCGGGTCGTTCGGGGCGCTCACGGCGCTGGTCTTTCTTGACATGCGCACACCGATCCTGTCGGTGCTGTTCTGTCTGCTGTCGCTGACCGGCAGCATGTCGTCGATTGCGATTCCGCTGCTCCGGGAGACCAATCCGGAAGAGCAGGTCGGTCTGGCCATCAGCTTCATGAACTTCGGTTTTTTCCTGGCCGTGGCTTTCTTCGGCAACCTCGCCGGCTATGTGATGGACGTCTTTGCACCGTCGCCGGTCAACGGCGTCATAGTCTATGGCCGCGCGGCCTATGCGACCGTGTTTGCCGTCCTTTTCCTGTTCTCCGGTCTCGTGTTTGTCTGCTCCATGCAGATGCGGGAGACGTTTGGCAAGAAAATCGCCGTGGGCTGAGCCGCGCTTTCCAGCCGGAGTCGCCGCGCCCCGCCGGATGGGCTGGCGCCTGGGTTGTGGCCTTTTCGCCAATCCCCTTCCCGATGGCATTTTTCCGACTTTGTCTCGCGGATGGCGGCAAGGCATGGCTGGCGCTGGCCAGGGGGCGGGCGCCAGAGAACAACGCGCGCAAGGAATGGTCGTACCCGCAACCGCTCCGGCGCTTCGGCCAGGCGCCCTGGTCGAATGGGTGATCGACGGCCAGGCCCAGGCGCTCCAGCCCTGCGGCCTGCCAGCAGGGCTGTCCGTCGGAAGGTTCCCGGCTGGGGGCCGCCGTCATGTTTCCAGGCAAGCCGGGAAGCAAATATCGCGGAATCAACAGGAAAAGTTGTTCGGTGACGGTTATAGTATTTCCTGGCGGACTCATGCTGCCTCCCGGGGGTTGGCAGGCATCGGTCCTGGCCACGTGCGTATGCTCGCGTTCTCTGTCGCCTGGTGATGGCGTCAAGAGCACCGCCGCCGGGGGACGGCGAGTGTGTTTTTTATTTATGGCATCGTGTTTTGCAGCGTGTCCCGGCAGCGGGCGGAAGTGTTCACAAGGAGAAATGGATGACGGAGAAACTGTCGAAGGCGTCGTGGTTCAAGGGCCGCCGCGGTCCAGTGGTGCTGGTGATCATGGATGGGGTTGGTTTTGGCAAGTATGCCGAGGGCGACGCGGTCGCCTCGGCGACCAAGCCGACCCTGGACTGGCTGCTGGCGACGTGCCCGAACACGCGCCTGAAGGCGCATGGCACGGCGGTCGGCCTGCCGAGCGACGCGGACATGGGCAATTCCGAAGTCGGGCACAACGCGATCGGCTGCGGGCGTGTCTTTGACCAGGGCGCGAAGCTGGTGAGCGCGTCGATTGCCACCGGCCAGATGTTCGCCGGGCAGGCTTGGAAGGACGTGTCCGGCAACGCCGCCGCCAAAAACAGCACGCTGCACTTCCTCGGTTTGTTCTCCGATGGCAACGTCCATTCGCACATCGACCATCTGCGCGCCATGATCGAGCGCGCGGCCCGGGACGGCGTCAAGAAAATCCGGGTCCACATCCTGTTGGACGGCCGTGATGTCGGCGAGACCTCGGCGCTGGACTACGTCGACCCGTTTGAGGACTTTTTGGCGGGTGTCCGGGCCGGCGGGTGCGACGCCCGGATTGCGTCGGGCGGCGGCCGGATGTACATCACCATGGACCGTTATGGCGCGGACTGGAGTATGGTGGAGCGCGGCTGGAAAACGCATGTCCTGGGCGAGGGCCGCCAGTTCGCCAGCGCGCGCGAGGCGATCGTCACCCTGCGGCAGGAGACCAAGGCCATTGACCAGGACCTGGGCGCCTTTGTCATTGCCGACCAGGGCCGGCCGGTCGGGGCGATTCAGGACGGCGACAGCGTCGTCTTCTTCAATTTCCGCGGCGACCGGGCGTTGGAGATCACGGCGGCCTTTGAGGAGGACGTCTTCAAGGCGTTCGACCGGGGGCGGCGGCCGCAGGTGGTCTATGCCGGCATGATGGAGTACGACGGCGACCTGCATGTGCCGAAGCGCTTTCTCACCAGCCCGCCGGTGATCGACCGGATCAGCGGCGAGTACCTCTGCGCCTTGGGCGTGCGGACGCTGGCCTGTTCGGAAACGCAGAAATACGGCCACGTGACTTATTTTTACAACGGCAACCGCTCCGGCAAATTGAACAGCGCTTTGGAAGACTACATCGAAGTGCCCTCGGACATCGTTCCCTTTGAGCAGCGCCCGTGGATGAAGGGCGCCGAGATCACCGACGTCGTCGTCGAGGGCATCTTGAGCGGCAAGTACGACTTTGTCCGCTGCAATTTTCCGAATGGCGACATGGTCGGCCACACCGGCGTCTACCAGGCGGCGCAGATCGGGGTTGAATGCGTTGATCTCTGCCTGGGGCGCATCTGCCGGGCCGTGGAGAAAGCCGGCGGCGTGCTGGTGGTCACGGCCGATCACGGCAATGCCGACGACATGTACGAGCACAAGAAGGACGGCAGCGTCCTCTTCGAGAACGGGATCAAGAAAGTCAAGACGGCGCATTCGCTGAACCCGGTGCCTTGCATCGTCTATGATCCCGCCGGGCAGGGCGAGTACCGGCCGCAGCTGCGTTCCGGCCTTGGCATCAGTTCCATCGCGGCGACCTGCATGAATCTTCTCGGCTACGAGGCGCCGGCGGACTACGATCCCAGCGTGCTGGCGCATTGAGAAGAGCGGTGGCGTGAACGCCATTCGGCTGTGCCGGCAGGAGACGCCAGCCCGCCGCTCCCGTCCCCCGGCGCCGGCTTCCAGCGCCGCCCGCAAGGTGACTCTATTCTTCCACCGACGCCGGTTGCTTTCACCCAGCTGCCGGCGTTAACTTTTTGGCGCGTCTATCCTTAAATATAGCATGGTCGCGTCACGGTTTGCGGCGTGGCACATCGGCCGGAGATGTCGCCCAGATGGAGGGGAGCGGGGCCTGGAAGCGGATCTTGATGTCCTCGTCGGCATGGCGCAGGCGGATGGACCAGACTTCGGGCCCGGCCGTGTCCCGGTGCAGGGCAAAGGCCTTCGGCATGTCGAACTGGTCGGCGGCCGCCGCCAGCCGGCCGCTGCCGTCGATGATGTCGAGGTCGATCATTTCGCCGGGGTCGCCGCCGACTTCGACGGTGAAATCCTGGCAGCCGGCCGGGACTTCGAAGAAGCCGGTCAGATTGTCCCGGATGCGGAACAGGGAGATGAAGTATCCGCCCATGCCTTCGGCGGTCAGGCGGTCCGGGCCCTTGATGGCCCAGCGCAGGGCCGGACCGGGCGTCATGGTCATCACATTCATGCCGACGTCTATCGGCAGGACGTACCAGCCGGTGACCGGGAAGGCGGCCGTGAACGACTTGTTTTCGCCGCGGGCGATGACGCCCAGGTCGAGGACGCGGCTGTCCGGTCCAGCCAGGACGACGGGGTTGGGCTTGACGGCTCGTTTCCAGTCCTGGAAGTCGAGCGTGAAGGTGCGCTCCTGGCCGGCTTCGCCCCAGAACAGCAGGTCAAACGCTTGGCGCAGGCGCGGCGATGGCGCGGGTGCGGCGTCGGCGTCGTCGGCGGCGGCGGCCGGTCCAATGGCGTAGTTTTCGGGTTTGAAGTCTGCCTTTTGGTAGTGTCGCGGCTGGAAGTCCGGTCCGGCGGTCAAGGCGGCCAGGTCGATGGTCTGGCCATTGAAGTTGACCGTGCCCGTCACTTTGGCGACCCGGGCGGGGACGACCGTCCAGTTTTTCAGGGCGGCGAGCGGTGATTGGGCAAAGCCGGTGACGGTGACGTTTTGGCACGCGAGGTTGCCGAAATTTTCGTCCCAGGACTGGGTGACGATGAAGCTGAAGGGGGTTTTGCTGGCGGGTGTCTTGGGGTCGCCGGCGATGGTGAGGCCGTGGAAGGCGATGGCATAGCTCTCGGCGTCGTGGTTGATGACGTTGATGGCGTCGTTGGCGGTTCCGGTGATGGTGATGTCGTGGAAGGTCACTTTCCCCGGCGTGACGAAGTTGCGCAGCTTTGCGAAGACGATGCCGCGCTGGGGGCCGGCGACGGTGCAGTTGCGGAAGGTGATGTCAATCGGGCGGTCGACATTGATGGCGACGTCGATGCCGCCGCCGGCGTTGTCCGTGCTCTTGCGCACGGTGTCGATGAGCCGGGCAAAACTCACGCCCGCGCGGGCGAGTTTTTCGGGGTCGGGCTCGACCACGAACTGAC
>JAKLHU010000570.1 GCA_022709995.1 Verrucomicrobiota bacterium
TCCGGGCTTCTCGTCAAGATTGCACACGACGATATGCCGGGCATCCTTGGCGAGCAGGATCGGCATCCCGGAAAGCGGCGTGTTTTCGACTTCGATGGCCGCTGGGTTGACCACATCGCATGCGCCGATGACCAGCGCCAAATCGGTTTTTTCAAAATCGGAATTGACCGCTTCCAAGTCATACAAATTGGTATAATCGATTTCCGCCTCCGCCAGGAGGACGTGCATATGGCCCGGCATCCGCCCGGCCACCGGATGAATGGCAAACTTGACGGACTTGCCCATCGCTTGAAGCTTTTCGGCAAGGCGGGCCACCTGAAACTGGGCCTGGGCGAGGGCCATCCCATAGCCGGGGATGATGATTACAGATGCGGCCTGCCGTGCGGCCTGGACAGCCGCCTGAAGCGGCGAAACCCGTTTCGGGCTCTCTTTGTTTTCTTCGCGTGACGGGTCGTCGCGGGTGGCGATTTCCTTGGTGGCGGCCAATCCGTCGGGACGGCTGGCCGCCACGCTGCCCGTAAATACTTTTACAAGCCCGCGATTCATGGCGCGGCACATGATGTGGGTCAAGATCGATCCTGATGCAGCTACGGTGGCGCCGAACGCGATCAGGAGGCGTTGATGGAGAATGACGCCGCAAAGCGCCGCGGCCAAACCGGCGGTGGCATTCAGAAACGAAATCAGCACCGGCATGTCGGCGCCCCCGATCCGCAGGGAAAACAAGACCCCCAGCACGGCGGCCAGGATCGAGGTGACCCCGAGCAAGGCGAAGCCCGTTGGATTTCCGGCAGCGGCCCCCAAGGCCATTAAGAGAACGACACCGACGCCGACCAGAACCAAGAAGGCGTTGTGGTGCGCCAGAACCGTCGGCTGCTGTCGGATGTGGCCCGACAGCTTTCCGCAGGCGACCATGCTCGCGCTGAAGGTGCCCGCACCCACAACCAGGCCGGCGATGCCGGCCGATTGGGCGACAATGCTTTTATCCATGGAGGAGCCGGCCAGCTCGACGATCGCTACCAGGCAGGCCGCCAAGCCGCCCGCCCCATGTTGAAATGCAATCATCGCCGGGATTTGAAGCATGCTCGTGCGAACGGCCAGGGCCCAGCCGCCCAGCGCCCCGGTGGCGGCCGCCCCCGCCAAAAACCCCGGGTACCAGAGCCCGCTGCGCCACAGGGTCATGACGGTGCCCATGACCATCGCCAGAGCGGCGGTTTGATTTCCCAAACGGGCCGTTTGGGGGGCTTTAAAGAGACGGATGCCGAATATTAGAAGAAGGATTACCAGCGCATCCAATGACAGGTCGAAGAAAATCTCCATGTAGGGTTCCAAGCCTATTTTTCAATCTCTGGCTTTGCCAGGGGCGACGCGATGGGCTGTTTCTTGAACATTTTGAGCATCCGGTCGGTGATAATAAAGCCGCCGACGATGTTAAACGAAGCCGCCAGGATGGCCGCCAACGCCAGAATGAGTTCATGTTGGGTCCGGACCGTTGCGAGCAGCACCACCCCGCCCAGAATCACGACCGCTGAAATCGCATTGGTCATTGACATCAACGGAGTATGCAGCAAGGCCGGAACGCGCGAGATCAGCGCATAGCCGGCCAGGAAAGAAACGAGAAAAATCCCTACCAAGAAAATGGCATCCGCCATCGGAAATCACCTCCGCCCAGGGATCGGGCTGTCGCTTCCGCAGGAAAATTTCAGGTAAAAAGCCCGGAAGGCTTCGCCCATTCCGGGCCGACCTTGTTCATTGAGCTGGCTCCAGCGCATTCAGGCGGACTCCTCCGGCTGCTTTGGGGGCCGTTTCGTTGGGATCGGGGCTGCCGGCCTCCCGAATGGCCTTGAGCGTGCCGTGGTGCAGGCGCGGGTTCACGCCACCCAGGCTGTGGCTGAGCGAATGCACCGCGCCCAGCCCTTTCTGGAACGCCATGGCGCCCTGCATGCTGGCACTCATCATGTTCAGGCGCGCCTCGCGGTCGTTGCCGTTCT
>JAKLHU010000571.1 GCA_022709995.1 Verrucomicrobiota bacterium
CCCCGGGTGACCGAAGCCCGCAGGGCGAGGGAACCCGGGGGTACGGAACCATACCGTCGCGCCCGAAGGGCGCAACCTGAAAACCCGGTGACTGTCGCTGACCGCAAAAATCCATCACCACATTTCAGACAGTAACAACATGTTACATGGCCACTATCGAGCCGCACCCCACGCGCGCCGCCAAGAGCAAAAAAAAACGGGTGTCGCGGCCGGCGGCCGCGACCTACTTTCCCATCCCGCGCCGGCCTTGCACTCTGCCAGTGAATCGCGGCCAACGACCGCGACCTGCTTTCCCATCCCGCGCTGGCCTTGCACTCTGCCAGTGAGTCGCGACCGGCGGCCGCGATACCTCGGCAACAGCGCGGACTGGAGACGCAATGACCTTCGAGGCTGCCTATTCCCGCCAACTTGGCGGCAGCTGGCGAAGGATTGCCTCCAGAATGCACGCCGGCGGGGTGTCTTCGGAATTGATTGGGATCATCACGGCGCCGGCATGCTGGTGCTTGAACCAAGTCAACTGCCGACGGGCATACTGAATGGTCCGATTGGCGATGACTTCCGCCAAAGCCGGCAGCCCGCCCGGCATCCGGCCCTCCAGAAAGTCAATCGCGTCGCGATACCCCAGGGCCTGGCGCGCGGTCGGGGTTGTGAGCAGGCCATTGTCCCGGGCCTGCTTCGCTTCTTCCAACCAGCCGTTGGCCAGCATCGCCGCCGTTCGGCCCCGGATGCGCTCCTTGAGCAGGGCAAGTCGCGGCAGCAGGCAGAACTGGGCAAAATCAGGGTCGGGCTCAATCTGCCGCCGCAGCCGTTGCCAAGGCGGCTGACCCGTCAGCTCCAGAACCTCGCAGGCCCGCACCAGGCGCCGGGGGTTCAGTCGCACATCAGCCGGGACCTCTTCCGAAGCGGCGCTTCTCTGAAGACGAGCCACCAGAGCCTCGCGACCGCCAGGCCGGGCCAGCTCCTGTTCCAGCCGGGCAAACACCGACGCCGACGCCGGCAACAACTCGAAGCCGTAAATCAGAGCCCGGGCATACAAGCCCGTCCCGCCGACGATGATCACCTTCCGGCCGCGGGCGCGAATCGCGGCCGCGGCCACCCGCGCCATGACCGTGAAACGATTGGCGTCATACGGCTCGGAAATGTCCAGCTCGTCAACCAGATGATGCGGAACCCGCCGGCGCTCCGCCAAACTGACTTTGGCGGTGCCGACATCCAGCCCGCGATAAATCTGCATGGAATCACAGGAAATGATCTCGGCCCCGAAACGCTCCGCCAACATCACCGCAACGGCACTTTTCCAAGAACAGGTCGGGCCCAAAAGAACAAGCTGCGCGGGGACGGACGACATGGTGGTACTGCCTCGGTTCATTCTTCCGGAGGCGCTGGTCGACGGGCGCCGATAAAACTCCACAAAACCAGCAGAGTCACGCCGACGCAAATCGCGCTGTCGGCAATGTTGAAGGCCGGCCAGTGCATGCCGCGGAGGTGAAAATCAAGAAAATCAACGACGGACTGCCGCGCCCAGCGGTCAATCAGATTGCCGACTATGCCGCCTTGCGCCGCCCCCAACGCCATGGCCGCCAGCCGGCTCCCCTCGTGCAACCGGCGAAAGTAAATGACCATCGCGACAAAGGCAACCAGCGACAGAACGCCCAAAAGCCACGTGTGCCCGGCAAAGATGCCCCACGCCGCGCCGGGATTGCGGACATGCACCAAATTAAAAAAACCAGGAATGACGGTGCGCATCGTCCCGACCGGCCATTGCGTCACCACCAGCCACTTGCTCGCCTGGTCGGCAGACAGCACGAACAGCGCCAACAGGCCTGGCCAGCCGAAAAAACGCAACCAGGCGCCGCCTGGCGCCACCGACGGCGACGCCGGCGTCGGCGGTGCTCAGCGTGAGGTCGACGCGGCCGCGGGGCAGGGTCAGCGGCGCGCCGTCGAGGGCGACCCAGTGCCAGTCGGCGCCGGCGACCGGGATGG
>JAKLHU010000572.1 GCA_022709995.1 Verrucomicrobiota bacterium
CATGTGCCCCGACTGGCCCAGGTAGTTGGCCGGGTCGAGCATGGCTTCGAGCGCCTTGCGGTCCACGTGCTTGGCGATCTCCGGGTGCGCGGCCAGCAGCTCGAGCAGCGGCTTCTTCTCGGCGATGGCCTGGCGGATGGTGTTGGTGTGCTGCTCGCAGATGAAGCACCAGTCCAGGCCGACGATGGCGGCGCGCTGTTCCCCTTGCTCAAGTGCGATGGCCGTGGCGTGCAGGGGGTCAAGCACCCTTTCGGCCGGGCGATCATGGTCACCGTAGCCCGTCAGGTAGGTCCCCAGCGCCGGAGTAATGTCCGTCCGGCCAAAGCCGACTTTCAACACTTGCTCGTGCATTTTCTTCTCCAGGTTTGGCGTGGGTGACGCCGGTGCGGCGCCGGGCCGTGCGCAAGTGCGCCGGGGGTGTTGTTATTGCAGGGCGGCGGCGAGGAGGATGCGGGCGCACTGTTCGGCGTCGGCCGTGGTGGTGTCGACCATGATGTCGGGGTTGGCGGGCGGTTCATAGGGCGCGTCGGGGCTGACGCCGGTGAAGCCGGTGATTTCCCCTTGCCGGGCGCGGCGGTAGAGGCCTTTGGGGTCGCGTCCTTCGCAGACGTCGAGTGGTGTGTTCAGGTAGGCTTCGAGGAAGCGTTCGGGGCCGATGATGTCGCGGGCGTGTTGGCGGTCTTCGCGGTAGGGGGAGATGAAGGCGGTGATGACGATCAGTCCGGCGTCGTTCATCAGCTTGGCCACTTCGGCGATGCGGCGGATGTTCTCTTTGCGGTCTTCGGCGGCGAATCCCAGGTCGCGGTTCAGGCCGTGGCGGACGTTGTCGCCGTCCAGCACGTAGCAGAGTCTGCCCTGGTCGGTGAGTTGTCGTTCCAGCAGTTTGGCGATGGTCGACTTGCCGGCGCCGCTGAGGCCGGTCAGCCAGACCGTGCGGGCGCGTTGCCGGAGCAACTGTTCGCGCTCCGCGCTGCTGACCAGAGACGTTTCCGGGGTGATGTGGGCGGAGCGCGGCTGGTCGCCGGCGGGCTGGTCGCCGGCGGGCTGGTCGCCGGCGCTGGCCCGGTCCAGGATCATGCCGGCGGCGACGGTGGCGTTGGTGACGCGGTCGATGAGGATGAACGAGCCGGTGGCGTGGTTGCGTTCGAACGGATCGAAGACAAGCGGCCGGTGCAGGATGATTTTGACGCGGGCGATGCTGTTCAGGGCCAGCTCCGGCGGCGTGTCTGCCGGCGGCGGCGTCTTCTTCCGCATGTTGTTGACGTCGATCTCGTAGCGGATTTTCTCCAGGGTCGCGGGCACCGTGGCGGTGGTGTGCTTGATCAGGAACGAGGTCATTTCGCGGGCCGGTTTTTCGTTCATCCAGACCAGCATGGCGTCGAATTCATGGTCGGTTTTGGGCAGGTTGTGGACGGGCGCGATGATGTCGCCGCGGGACGCGTCGATTTCATCGGCGAGGGTGATGACGACCGGCATGGGCGGGAAGGCGTAGGCCAGTTCGCCTTCCCAGGCGACGATGGATTTGACGGTCGAGGTCTGGCGGGACGGCAAGACCATCACCTTGTCGCCGGGCCGGATCACGCCGGAGGCGACGGTGCCGGCGAAGCCGCGGAAATTGAGGTCGGGCCGGAACACGTCTTGCACGGGGAAGCGCATGTCGATCAGGTTGCGGTGCGCCGCGATGTTGACATTTTCGAGGTGATGGAGCAGGGTCGGGCCGAGGTACCAGGGCAGGTTGGGGCTGCGGTCGACCACGTTGTCGCCCCGCAAAGCCGAGATCGGGATGAAGTGGACGTCCTTGAAGGAGAGTCGGGCGCACAGGGAGTTATAGGCTTGGCGGATGTCGTCATAGACGGCTTCGGACCAGTCGACCAGGTCCATTTTGTTGATGGCGACGATGACGTGGCTGATGCCGAGGAGGGAGGCGATGAAGCTGTGGCGGCGGGTCTGGGTGGTCACGCCGTGGCGGGCGTCGATCAGGA
>JAKLHU010000573.1 GCA_022709995.1 Verrucomicrobiota bacterium
GCCGTTGGTCGAAGTTGCCGGCGTCCGTTTGGTCGTCAACATCGACCCCGAGCGTCCCGGCTACAACGCCTTCCGGGAGGAACGCGACCTTGCCCGCCTGGCCGCGGCCCGGCAAGGCTGGAGCGGCCCCATCGTCTCCCTGCAGCATGTTCCGGTTTTCCCCCCGGGGCTGCATTCCTGCCCCTACAACTATGTCAACGCGGCGGCGGTGTCCGCCGCCGAAGCCGCGGCCGGCGTCACCCTCTCCTTGAGCGGCCACTATCATGCCGGTTTCGGCCCGTTGAACGCCGGCGGCGTCACCTACCTGGCCGCCCCCGCCCTGTGTGAAGGGTCATTTCCAATCATCCTGATCGACCTGGATGAAAAAGGTGGCCTGACGATAAGCCGCGAAAACCTCAAAATGCCGGACACGGCCGGCCTGGTCGACACGCACATCCACACCCGCTACGCCTACTGCAATGAGAACATGGACCCGAATCGCATCGCGGCCTTTGCCCATGCCTTCGGCCTGGCCGAATTCCGCCTCAGCGAGCACTCCGGTCATCTGCTGCACACCTGCCCCGACTACTATCGCGCCCAGGACGCCACCATCCCGGCCCCGCCCGCAAACCGCCGGCTGGACGCGTACCTGGCCGAAATGGCGGCGGCCGGCATCCCGACGGCCTGGACGGGCCTGGAAATCGACTGCCGGCACGACGGATCACCCCTGCTGGCGCCGACCGACTGGCATCGCATTCCCTTCCGAATCGGCGCCCTCCACCAGATGCCCAGCATCCACCGCCGCCTGGACGTCGGCCCGGAAACGCTCCGCGACGAATTTCTCGGCCTGATGGAACGGTTCCTGCGGCATGGCTTTTTCAGCCTGGCGCATCCATTCCGGGTTTTCCGCCGCGGCAAACTGCCGATTCCGCCAAGGTGCTTTTCGCCGCTCGTGCGCATGCTGAAGGAGACCGGCACCGCGGCGGAAATCAATTTCCATACCAATGAACCGCCCGTCGAATTTTTTCAGGAATGCCTGCACGCCGGCGTCAAGATCACTTTCGGCAGCGACGCCCACAATCTCTACGAAGTCGGCGACTTTGCGTTGCATCTTGACTTTCTCCGGCGCTGCGGCTTCAACGGCGACTGGCGCGACATCGTCAAGGCATAGCCGGCCGGCCAAGCCCTCCAGAGCGCGGTGCGAGCGACCGTCAGCCGGCGTCAGGGTGAATTACGCGGCAGTGCCTGGCATCCGCCATGCCATGCATCAGCCAGCATGTCGGCCGCTCAAACATGGCGGCGGTTCACGCGAGACCGTCCGAAATGCCGCCATCGGAAAATTCATCGGCGAAGCAGTGCATATAAATGGAGAAGCCGGCGTCAAGCCGATGTCGTGGACCTCAATTGGACGCCCTAACGGAAGCGCAATCCGTTTTGCTGGAAACTTCTATGAAACCAAAGGTTGGCTGTTGTAAGTTTCATGGCCCTTGATGCCGCGCTTGACGCGGCGCAGGCAACTCCGATGAAGCCCAGGATCGGATACCGCCAGGGGAGGTACGCAAGACGGGAAACCGTTGACGGCAAGAAAAACGCCGCTTGATGTAAGTTGCATAGCCCTTGATGCCGCGGCAAGCGCGGGGTAGACAACTCTTCGGATGGGCTCCGGCTCGGGGACGGTCTGGGGCTAAAACGCATCGGCAACCGGCAAGACCTGCTCATCCCAGGAAAAGTTTTCCGCCTACTTGCAAAACGTCAAATCCAAGCTATATACTCTTGCATCTGAATCTCTTTGTTACGGTCGGTTTAGGCGCCTCCTCAAAATATGGATATGGATTCAGATGCAGGTTGTCAAGGATCACCTTCCATCACCACCTTTTGCAGATTAGCCACTTTTTCTGACATTTCCAAGGTGTTTTCTTTTCCCGACACCGGGACAAACGGACGAACCACGGCGTCACCGAGGGCAAACATGGACAAGCTAAACAAAATAATGGCGAT
>JAKLHU010000574.1 GCA_022709995.1 Verrucomicrobiota bacterium
TAACTCGGTCGTGACCAAGAACGCCGATCCGAGCGATATCAAATCAATCGGCCACAGCACGACCACCCCGCGCGACCTGGTCTGCGAAACCGATGTGCGGATGACTTTCTTTATCCTGGCCGAAGCCGTGGCGGCGTGGCGGCTGCTGTCATGACGCTTGGGGTCGGGGCCGGCGTTTCCGGGGGCGTTTCCGCCAAGCGGTCGCGGCGATAGTGGTCGCCGTGACTGGCGCCTCAATTCCGCTGACAGTGCCGTGGCGGGCGGCGGGCGTTGCCGTGGCGGGGCGTTTCGGTCGGTTCACCAGGCGTCATACGGCAGGTAGTGCTGCTTCCAGGCGAGCATGATCGGCAGGGTCAGCTGGGCCGGGACGCACCAGTCGGCCCGGGCAAAGCGCGGGTTGCCGTCTCGCGAGATATGCTCGTAGGCGGTGAACGTGTCGGGCGTCTGGTAGTTGTTGAAGTGGCAGTGGAGGAGGTGTTCGAACCGTTCGTGTTCACCGAGTTCGAGCAGGCCCTGGGCATAACTGGCCAGGGGCCAATGGTCGTAGCCGGGGGCGAAGCCCTCCCAGGCTAGGACGGTCATGCCGAATTCCTCGCCGCCGAGTTGTTCGCGCGCCTGGATGATCTTCAGTGCCTCCTCCCGCGGGAGCAGGGCGCTTTGCAGCATTTCCGGGTAGTAGCGGTAGTTGGCGTAGGCGAAGTCGCGGCAGCTGGTGAAGGAGTCAATGGGCCGGTCCTGTTCCAAGCGGTAAGGCGTGAAGGGGAACTGTCCCAGCCGGGAGGCCAGGGCGCGGTCGACCCGGCGCGCGAGCACGCCGGCATTGTGGGCCAGTTCCGCCGCCGCGACGTGGTCCAGAGTCGCCAGCAGCGGCTGCAGTTGCCGGAACGCCCGCACGACCATCAGATTGTTGTGCAGATATTCACCGCCAAGCTGGCGGGTGTCGGCCTCCGGGGCGCCGTAAAGCAGCCAGAACTCGCTGCCGCCGGGATGCATCCAGCGGTTCATCAGGTCATACAGCCGGAACAGCATTTTTTTGACGCTCGGGAGGGCGTGGTCGCGAAACCAGTTGCGGCCGGCGGCGCTGCTTTTGCCCAGGCGGGCGGCGAGGAGAAGGAGGGTCGCATATTCGGAAATGGCGGTGCCGTAGTAGTCGATGGCGCCATCCGGCCGGACAAAGCGGTCGAAGTAATAGCCGAGGTTGCGCATGGCCTCGTCAACATGGCCGAATTCAATCAGCATGGTCGTCATGGCGACGGTGGCCGGCGGGAAGGCGTCGTGCGTCATGTCCGCATAGCGTTCCACGCCATATTTGGGGTGTTGGAAAAAAAAGGCGGACTTGGCCTGGACAATGGCGCTGTGGCAGGCGTTGTCCCAGGCGGGGGCGAGGCCGGCCGGCATGGCGCCGGCGGCGAACCAGGCGTTCCAGTAGTTGACGATGGCCTGCCGGGCTTCGCCAAAGCACGAGTCGGGCCGGGGCTCGCGGCCAGGAAAGGCCAGAGTGCCGGCCGGGGTTTGGCAGAAAAGGCGGTTTTCCCAGGCGAGCAGCCGGACTTGCTGGCCGCGGCCGTCGTCGGCGACCAGAATCGGCAGCCAGCCGTCTTCCCAGCTCCAGGCC
The DNA here is from genome assembly GCA_022709995.1 of Verrucomicrobiota bacterium. Classification (GTDB taxonomy): domain Bacteria; phylum Verrucomicrobiota; class Lentisphaeria; order Oligosphaerales; family Oligosphaeraceae; genus JAAZKI01. Next base: position 1,616 of record JAKLHU010000574.1, read on the forward strand.
GGGTCTGGCCCGAGAAATTCGCCGAGTTGGAATAGGAAGGGCAGTTCCGGCGCGCGGCGCGGATTCGGGTGCTGTGGCGCTTCGCCTTCGACGCTGCGCCGCACTCGGCCGGAACGTTCGACGATGAACGTTTCTTCCATCTCGGGCTGGGACAAAAAAACGTAATCCTTGACCGGCGGCAACATAAGGAGTCGTTCCCTGGTTGAGACAAGAGGTTGGATTCCGAAACGCGGATCGTATCTACAGTAATATAACGCCGGTTGGCGTTTGCATGCCGGCCCCGGAACCATGATTTGGCTGGGGCCGGGTAATCTCGGTCACCCATTGAGAATTGAGCGATAGAGGAGT
>JAKLHU010000575.1 GCA_022709995.1 Verrucomicrobiota bacterium
GTCTCGGATGCCGATGTTCGCCCGCAGCCAGTGCGCGCCCCAGCCACGGGAGCCGCCTTCCGCCTCAGCCACAGTGGAAGTACTGGTTGACGAGCTGCTGCAGGGCTTCGGGGTCGTCCCGCAGAGCCGCCCGCAGAGTCGCGTCATTGTAGGACCGCAGCCGGCGCAAAATGGCATCCAGCATGGAGGGGCTGAACACGCCATAGTGCTCGAAAACCGCGCGCTGCGCCTCCAGGCAATCGGCCGAGGCCACGCAGCTGTCCGGCAGCTGGGACAAGTTTTTCAGCAACGCCTGATTCTCGGCCTGATGGATGTTGACCTTGACGTAGGTTTTGGCCGCGACATCGAGGGCGTCGGCCATTTCCAAGCCGTGGCGGCAGGCAACGGCCAGACCGGCCAACAGCAGATGGACATTGGCGGAGCCGTCGGGCGACCGCATTTCGACGGTCTGCTTCTGGCCGGTGTGGTATTTGCAGGCCGTCTCCAGGGGATTGGCCTGAGAGCAGAGATCCTTGTGGCTCGTCCAGCCCAGCGGCACCCGCACCAGCACGGAGCGGTTGCAGTCGCCCCAGCACACGTTGGTCGGCGCTTCCTGATGCGGGACCAGCCGGAAATACGAGGTTGGATTCATGTTGCCGAACCCGGTCAGCGCCGGCGCCAGCTTCATCAGTCCCGCAATCGCCCGCCGGGCGACCTCGGAGAGCCGCCCCTCCGTCAGCATCTGGTTCATCCGGTCCTTCATCAGGCGCATGTGGACGTGCATCCCCGAACCGGCCTTGCCCACGGTGATCTTCGGGGCAAAGGTCAGGTTATAGCCATGCTGATGCGCCAGATTCCGCAGCACCCACTTGGCCAGCAGAAGCTGCGAAGCGGCCTCTTCGGCCGGCACCGGCAGAAACTCGATCTCGTTCTGCTCGTAGATCTTGCCTTGGAGGGTGAAATTGCCGACTTCGGAATGGCCGTACTTGATCTGGCCGCCGGCCTGGGCGATGCTCATCATGCACTGCTGCCGGAAAGCATTGAATTTGGCATAGGGCGACGACTCGTGGTAGCCGCGCTGGTCCGACGCCGGGAAGAGAGCGTCTTCCGGCGCGATCACATAGTACTCCAGTTCGCCCATCGCCTCAAAGTCCATCCCGGTGACGTCATGAAAGACCCGGCAGGCCTTGTGCAGCGTAAATTCCGGCGAACTCTCCAGAGGATCGCCGTCGCGATTGAAGAATGAGCACAGGAAATTCAGCGTCGGCGACGCTGCGAACGGGTCCAGGAAGGCCGTGCAATAGCGGGGCACGACGTACAAGTCGCTGCTGCCGGATTCGATGAAGCTGAACAGACTGGAGCCGTCCACGCGCTCGCCGCAGGTCAGGATCTCGTCCAGATAGGCCTCGTTCTGGATGACAAAATTGAGGGTTTTCAACCGGCCGTCGCCGGCCGGGTACATGAAATTGACGTGGCGGATGTCCTCGCCGCGGATAAAGCGGATGATGTCGGACTTGGTAAATTCGGCCGGCGCCTTTTCCAATACTTTGGTCAATTTGTTGCTGCACATCGACCATGCATCTGAACTCATTGTGACTTTGCTCCTGTAAAGTGCCGTCTGCCATTGATGAAAAAATAAGGATAACCATAAACCTTCCGACGGATCCATGCAAACAGCCAAGCAGCAATTTCCCTGATCGCCAATGGAAAAGTTACCCGCACCCCTCGGTGCATCCCTGCAGTGTGGGTAACTTTTCCATTGTCACCAGCCGGATTGTCTTCCGGTGTACATTGCATGCTTTTGCCGACAAGGTATATTGGATGGCACGTGCACACATCCCCACACGCCACCCTGCTCAACACCGGCGAGCCCATGCGTGCCGAGGTGCAGCAGTTGCCGTCCAAGTTCCGACAAGGCCCGTGCCTTCACCTGAGCAGCCTGCCGGCCGACGGGCTTCACAGCCAGTACGCCGTCATCCG
>JAKLHU010000576.1 GCA_022709995.1 Verrucomicrobiota bacterium
CGACGCCCAGTGCGAAAATCGGCATCCAGGTCGCCAGGGGCGCGCGCCATTGCCGCCAAGGCACTTGGGCGATTTTCCGCCGGCCGCGCTGCCAGAGAGTGGCGCTGCCCGGTTCTTCGCGCGTCGAGCCGGTCAGGAAGCGGTTGACGACCTCGTCTTGCGGTTCGGGGTCGGTCAGAAGCTGTTTCGGGGCGTAGTCGAGCAGCCGGTGGGTCTGCCAGCCGGGGGTGATGCGCTCCCAGTGGTGGGGGAGGACGAGCAGCTGGGCGAACTGTTCCGCCAGGGCCCGTCCCGGGATGCCGCAGGCGCAGGCGCAGAAGGTGCAGATGACCGCCAGCTCCGCCGGGGACAGCCGGCGGGGCCGCCGCAGCAGAGCCAGGGCCGGATTGACGGTCAGGACGGTGACGATGAGCAGGCCGACGACCAAGATGGGCAGCTGGTGGCCGTTGTTGATGCTTTCCAGCTCGAGAATGCGGTCGTTCAGATAGCCGAAGCCGCTGATGGCCAGCACGCCGATCAGTCCAATGACTACTGCCCGCCAGGTCATGGGGTCCTTGTCAGGGGGCCGGGGCCGCCGGGGCCGTCGGTCGAAGCGCCGCCTCGGCCCGCGGCCATGCCACTAGAGTTGGAGTTTGCCGGTTTCGGCCAGGCCGTTGAGGGCGACCGAGGCGCCGGCGAGCTCGCCGACCTTGGGGCCGAGGACGGTGATGCAGACCTCGCAGGCGGAGCGGAATTCCTTCCAGGCGAATTTCGGCAGGTGGGCCAGCACCGGCTGGAGCATGAAGTCGCCGGCGTAGAAGGCCGCCGTGCCCAGAATGATCATTTCGGGGTTGAAGGTCGCCATGCACAGGCCTATGCCCTGCGCCAACCGCAGGCAGATTTCGTCCCACATGGCCATGGCCAGGGGGATGCCGAGCTTGGCGCCGTCGCGCACCGTCTGGAAGTTCAGGTTTTCGAGTTTGCCCTCGACTTCGGGCAGGCGCATGAGGGCGTGGTCCTGGCGGTAGCGGAGGGCGTCTTGGAGGCGGAGGGCGACATTGCGGCCGCCGCAGTAGGCTTCCAGGCAGCCGAGCTGTCCGCAGCCGCAGAGCGGGCCGTTGACGTCGAGGACCAGGTGGCCGAGTTCGCCGCCGATGCCGGAGGCGCCGGCGACCAGCCGGCCATTGGCGATAATGCCGCCGCCGACGCCGGTGCTCATGGTCAGGTAGATGACGTCCTTTTTGCCTTTGGCGCAGCCGAAGAACCACTCGGCGAGCACGCCGGCGTTGGCGTCGTTGTCCATGAAGACGGGCAGGCCGAGGGCCTTGGCCAGGTCATCGCGGATAGGGACGGCGTCCCAGGCCATGTTGGGCGACTTCATGATGCGTCCGCCGACCATGTCCAGGGGGCCGGGCGCGCAGATGCCGCAGGCGGTGATGCTGCCGGCCAGGCCGGTTTCGGCCATCAGCTGACGGGCCAGGCCGATGATTTGGGGAAGGACTTGCTGGTAGGGCGCGGTGGCGCCGCTGGCCAGGCGCTGGCTGGCTCGGACATGGCCGTGCTGATCCGCGATGCAGATCGCGATTTTGGTGCCGCCGATGTCAATGCCGAGGACATTCATCAACTCTTCGCTCATGATCATTTCCTGGTTCGTGACTCGATATTACCGACGGGGAAGGGCCTGGCGGCCCGGGCCTCCGGAGGCGGCGGGCCGTCTTCGGAGCGGTGTCTCATAATGTAGTCATCGCGAGAGGAAAGGCAAGGTGAGAGCGAGTCAGTTTTCGGGGTTCGCGCAAGCGGTCAGCCATGGATTACTGAACGATAGGGGAGTCAACGTTTGGGCGCCTCAGGGCCGGAGGCGCCTTCTTGGCGCGCCCGGCCACTCTGGCCGCCAGGTGCAATGGCTCCTATGTTACATGGCCGGATAACCGGGGAATGGGGAGCAGGCTAAAGCCTGAACACCATACGCCGCC
>JAKLHU010000577.1 GCA_022709995.1 Verrucomicrobiota bacterium
GAGCAGAATCCGCTCCAGGCGCGGATCATCCGCGCAAATTTGCTTTTCATTCATCAGGGCATGACTCCTTTCCGGCGGGAAAAGTCGCCGGCGGCGGATATTTTCAGGAAGCAGGCTTTCCCTGCGCCTTTTGTCTGCTATTTTAGTGCACAGACATCTTGTTGCATCAACATTCACTATAAACGGCGTTTTGATTCCTGCCAACTTCCAAGGAGCCATGATGAGCAAAAACCTGCTGTCGATGTACGCCCTGGCCTGCGGCACGGCCATCCTGTCCTGCGGCTGCCTGACGATTTTTTTTTTTATTGTTGTTTTTCCTCCCCAATCCGGTCAGCCTCCAGCTGCCGGAAGTCGTCTACGCCGTCCCCGGCGTGGAAATCAATGTCTACTTTGACAACATCGTCCTGGTCCCCAACCCGGACGCCTATGTCTTCGATGTCACCTGCGCCAAGGGCCGCAACGACGCCAAACGCTGGCGGTTCCTGCCCAAGCCCGAGGACGTCGGCGAATACAAATGGCAGGTCAGCGTCTACGACCTCAAGGGCCTGGTCGCCCAGGCCGAGACCAGAATCGTGGTGGCCAAGCCGGACGCCGGCAAGGGCCGCAGCCTGTCCGTGCTCATCGTCGGCGACAGCCTGACCAATGCCGGCGTGTACCCGGCCCGCGTCTTCGAACTGATGGCCGGCGACGACAACCCCGCCATCACCATGGCCGGCTCCAACGGCCCCGGCTACAAACCGCAACCCGGCGGCGTCGCCCATGAAGGCTGGGGCGGCTGGGCCTGGAACACCTTCATCAGCAAAACCAAGCCCTATGCCAAGGAAAACCCGTCGCCGGCCGACATCCCCAGCCGGTTCCTCGTCGTCGACGACCAAGGCAAGGGAACCATCGACCTGCACAACTACTTCAAACTTTACAACCACGGCAACCCGCCCGACATCGTCACCTTCCAGCTCGGCGTCAACGACGTGTTCGGCGCCAAAGACGACAATCTCGACGCGCGCATCGCCGACATCCACGTTGCCGCCGACATCCTTCTCGCCGCTTTCCGCCAAGCCGCCCCCAACGCCATCATCGGCGTCGGACTGGTCACCCCGGGCGCCGGCTCCCAAGACGCCTTCGGCGCCAATTACGCCTGCGGACAGACCCGCTGGCAATACAAGAAAAACCAACACCGCCTCAACCAGGCCATGCTGCAGAAATTCGGCCAGTCCGCCGACCCGCTGCTGTCCCTCATCCCGACCCATGTCAACCTCGACTGCGACAACAACTTCCCCAAGGCCACCGAGCCGGTCAATGTCGGCAATGACGCCCTGATCACCCGCCTGAGCAACGGCGTGCATCCGGCGCCGGCCGGCTACCGCCAGATCGGCGATACGTTCTATGCCTGGATGAAAGCCCAGCTGGGCCGGTGAAACGTCTCTTCCAGGAGAAATGCCATGCCTGTGACCTTGAAGGACATCGCCGCGCGGGTCGGGCTTTCCGTCAACTCCGTTTCCCGGGCGCTGCGGGACAAGAACGACATCGCCCTTGACACCCGGCGCCGCATCAAGGCCATCGCCCGGGAGCTCGGCTACCGGCCCAATCTGAATGCCCGCAGCCTGGTGCTGAAGCAGTCCTTCTCCATCGGCGTCGCCGTCACCGAACTCAACAATCCCGTGCGCATGGACTTCTGCGAGCGCCTGCGGCAGCTGGCTGAGCAGGACGGCTACCGTCTCATCTGCGCCGGCATTTCCCATCGTCAGACCAACAAAGACCTCGATACCATTGCCGACCTGCTGTCCCGCGGCGTCGACGGCCTGGTGCTCGGCTATCTCGCCGGTCCGCTCGACGACCAGCCCATCGCCAAAATCCTCAGCGACTGCGAACGGACCGCCCTGCCGGTGACCATCTTCGGCTCCCCCGAAACAACCTTGGCCGACTACGCCTTCATCGACTTCC
>JAKLHU010000578.1 GCA_022709995.1 Verrucomicrobiota bacterium
GATCATGCGCCACTATTGCGTGGAAGGCGCCACCGGCATGCTGTCGGAAAAATATGGCTACCAGTACAACCCCGGTTATCTGCAAAACTGCGATTTTGTCAAGGACTTGTCGGTTTGGGCGGTGCAGGCCGCCGGCGAGGGCACGGTCCAGCAAGCGTCCTTCCCCGGCTATGGCGTCGGCAGCCAGAACCGCTGGGGCGCCGGCGGCGGCATCGGCGACACCTTCTGCCTGTTCAAACGTCAGGACGGCAAGCCCAACGTCATCACCCAGCAGGCCACTGGGCTGGTTCCTGGCCAGATCTACACGTTGCAGTTCGTCACCGCCGACTACCAGGACATGGTCACCAAGCGCTTCAATCCGCGCCAGCATGGCATCACCGCGACCCTGGGCAGCGGCGCCGAGGTCATTCCGGAAAAGTCGTATGTGTATGTTGACAGCCGCAACAGCGCTCGCAAGAAAGATGACGGAAAAGCCCGCATCAACCTGCATCACATCCGCTTCCGGGCGACGGCCGCGACCTTCACGGTGGCCTTCAGCGATGCCGACGCCGCCCCCGGCGAGGAACTGGCCCTCAATTACATCATGATGAAACCGTATTTCGAGTAAAGCGCCGCTCTCCGTCCGTCCGGCGCCACCGCGGGCCGGCCGGAAGGATGCGCGCCATGACTCAACCATCGGGGGGAGGGGTGTTTTCCCCGCCCCCTTTTGCCTCTAAACCGCCGGCAGTGAAAGGTTGGAAAGCCATGAAACAAAAGAGATGTGTCATTTTCCTGGCGGCGCTGATTGGCGCCTGGACGTCGATGGCCGCCGTCGCGCCGGGGCAGAATCTTCTGATCAACGGCGAACTCGACGCCGAGCAAATGGATTTTCCGCCGTTCTGGACGGTCACCAACCGGGATGTTGCGAGCTATGAGCCGACGGTCGGCCCTGAATCGACTGGCGCGGTCATCCTGAAGGCGCCGGCGGGTGAAAAGGCCGGCGTGTCGGTGCGCCAGCAGGGACTGAACCTCGTCGCCGGCGAAACGTACAAGATGAGCGCCTGGATCAAGACGACTGCGTTCAGCAGCGGCCACTATGGCGTGATTGTCCATAATTCCGGCTGGATCAATGCGCAGGGCCTGCGGGAATGGCCGGAAACGACCGACGGCTGGCAGCGCCTGGAACAGACCTTCAAGCTGACCGCATCCAAGGACGGCACCTACGGCGTCGCCATCTTCGCCCAGAACTTCTCCGGCGAAGTCCAGGTTGCCGGCGTCAAGCTGGAGGCCATCAGCGAAAAAGCTCTGGCGGAAAGCACGATTTCCCCGATCTTGCTGGAGCAGACGCGGTTGCGGCTGGTGCCGTGGACGCCGCTGCTGAACCGTATTCCGTTGTCCGAACCGAAGATGACTTTCCACGCCTTTGGGCGCTTGACGCCGGAGATCGTCGCCGAGCACGACTGCGTCTTCACCCTGGATGGCAAGGAATGGCGGAAAGCCGCCTTGCTGCCGGAACTCAATGTCGCCGACCTGACTGGCGTCTCCGCCGGCGACCACGCCTTGGAGGCAGCGATTGTCCATCGAGTCCGTGGCGAGAAGGTCTTTGCCCTCGCCCAGACCATCACAATCGTGGCGCTGCCGGCGGTCGACGCCAGCGCCCACCGCCCGTTGAACAATCTGGTCACCGAAGTCCTTGGCCGCGATCTCGCGGCGGCGGTGGCGGAGCAGCGGTTTTCGTTTGACAATCCGCGCGACGGCTGGGTCTATGTCGCCGTGCAGGCGCCGGCGGTTGACGCCGGCTTGGCCGTGCAGCTCGCCGACCTGGGCGTCGTCATCACGGCGGCCACGGACCGCACCGAGGCGTTCCGCCATCTGCAGCAGCGCGATGTTCCCCAGATTGCCCGTGAGCTCCGGATGCGCGTGCGCGTGGGCAAGCACCAGATACTGCACCGCGAACTC
>JAKLHU010000579.1 GCA_022709995.1 Verrucomicrobiota bacterium
GTCCCTTCAACCACGCGAACCAAGGAGCGAGCCCATGCCCAGCACCCGTGACAACCTCAAGGACGCCTTCGCCGGCGAGAGCCAGGCCTTCCAGAAATACACCTCGTTCGCCGAGGCCGCCGAGAAGGACTTGCGGCCCCTGGACCGGCTGGCCGCCGCTTTTGGGCTTTTGCCTGCCGAAGTGATTCCGATGGGCCGGCAGCTGGCGAAGATCGACCAGCGGCTGGTGCGCGAGCGCTTGGCGGGTCGGCTGCAGGGCAAATACATCAACGTGACGGCGATTACCCCGACGCCATTAGGGGAGGGGAAGACGACGACGACAATCGGCCTGATTCAGGGCTTGGGCCAGCGCGGGCGCCGGGCGACCGGCGCCATCCGCCAGCCCAGTGGCGGCCCGACTTTCAACATCAAGGGCTCGGCCGCCGGCGGCGGGCTGGCTCAATGCCTTCCGCTGACGCCGTTTTCCATGGGCTTGACCGGCGACATCGACCGGATCATGAACGCCCACAATCTCGGCATGGTCGCCCTCACGGCCCGAATGCAGCATGAGCGCAACTACGACGACGCGGCACTGGCCAAACGCGGTCTGAAACGCCTCGACATCGACCCGGAGCGGGTGCAGTCCAAATGGGTGATCGACTTCTGCGCCCAGGCCTTGCGCAATATCACGATTGGCAAGGGCGACAAGATGGACGGCTACGAGATGGAGTCGGGCTTCGCCATTGCCGTTTCCAGCGAGCTGATGGCGATCCTGGCGGTTTCCGACAGTCTCGCTGACATGCGGCGGCGGATCGGCCGCATGATTCTGGCGACGTCGCGGTCCGGCCGGCCGGTGACGGCGGAAGACCTGGAAGTCGCCGGCGCCATGTGCGCCTGGATGGTCGACACCTTGAACCCGACGTTGGCCCAGACGTTGGAGGGCCAGCCGATTCTGGTGCACGCCGGGCCCTTCGCCAATATCGCCATTGGGCAGAGCTCCGTCATCGCCGACCAGATCGGCGTCCGGCTTTGCGATTATCATGTCACCGAAAGCGGCTTCGGCGCCGATATCGGCTATGAGAAATTCTGGAATTTGAAATGCCGCTATTCCGGCTTGCAGCCGGATGCGGTCGTGATCGTCGCCACCCTGCGGGCCTTGAAGATGCACGGCGGCGGTCCGGAAGTGAAGCCGGGACTGGCTCTGGACGAGGCGTACACCCGGGAGAATCTCGGCCTGCTGGAAAAAGGCTGCGAGAATCTCTTGGCGCATATTGCGACGGTGCGGCAAAGCGGCGTCCGTCCGGTCGTCTGCATCAACAGTTTCCATACGGACACGGCGGCGGAGGAGGCGCTGGTGCGTCGGGTGGCCGAGCAGGCTGGGGCGTTGGTCGCCAAATCGGAGCACTGGCTGAAAGGCGGCGCCGGGGCGCTGGAGCTGGCCGAGGCGGTCGAGGCCGCCGCTGCCGAACGGGGGGATTTCCATTATCTCTATGACTTGGATACGCCGCTGCGCCAGCGGGTCGAACTGATTGCCCGGCAGGTCTATGGCGCCGACGGCGTCGAGTTCGCGCCCCTGGCCGAGGCGAAACTGGCCCAGTACGAGGCCGATCCCGAAATCAGGCGTCTGGGGACCTGCATGGTCAAGACGCACTTGAGTTTGTCGCACGACCCCGCCCGCAAAGGCCGGCCGACGGGCTGGGCGCTGCCGGTGCGGGACGTCCTCCTGTACAACGGCGCCGGGTTCGTCGTGCCGGTCGCGGGCGACATCAAGTTGATGCCCGGCACCGGCTCCGATCCCGGTTTCCGCCGCATCGACGTCGATACCGAAACCGGCAAGGTGCGTGGTTTGTTCTGAACACAAAAGTGATTTTCCACCCAGAAGCATAGCGACGACGGCGCCAGCCGGG
>JAKLHU010000058.1 GCA_022709995.1 Verrucomicrobiota bacterium
GTGGCCTGGCGCGCCAAGTAGGCGCCTCAGGCCCTGAGGCGCCCAAGCGTTGACTCCTCTATCGCTCAATTCTCAATGGGTGACCGATTACTGGGAAAGGGCATGGAAGCGAGGCGATGGCTTGGCAAAATGTCCGCGGTGAATTACATTATTGATTCTTACCCCTGTTTTGCAACGTTCGGAAGTGCTCTGGATTTCTCGGCCGGGCGCGGCGCCGGTGAGGGGGGGTGCGGCCAGGAGAGTCAGCGGGCAATCAGACCAAGGAGGCGGAGAATGAAGAACATGGTGAGTGTGATCGCGTTGGCGTTGCTTGTCTGCGGCTGCTCGGCGACCCGTTTTCTGCATCTGCCGTATCTTGACAGTCAGAAGACGGATGCGGCGGCGCCACTGGCGGGGGAATGGGAAGGCGTCAATTTGACGGACAAGTCGCGCGTCCGGCTGACGATTGCCTTGGCCGCGGCCGATGGCCAGGAGACGGCGGGCGGCATCGTCATCCAAGGCACCGTCACTCGTGACGGGCAGTCGGAGCGGGTCATCCCCCTGGCCGCCCAGGCCTTCAAGGTCGGCGAGGAGACGTTTATGGCGGTGCGGGCGCGGACCGATGACGAGGCCTTTTGGAAGGCCTGCGGCTATGGCGGCAGCAGCGCCTTTCTGGTCCGGCCGTATGTCTATGTCGTGCAGATCGCGCCCTTCCAGGAGGACATGATCGTTCGCCTGGTCAACTTCTTCCCTGCCGGCGACGGCGAGGCCGCCCCACTGTCGGCGTCGATCCGGACGGCGACTGACGACCGGCGCCTGGTGCTCAATCCGACGGCGGAGATCCAGGCGGCGTTGTGGGAGAAGAAGTACGAGTTGGAGAATTACTTGCAGATCCGGCGGGTCAAGCCGGAATGAGAAGCGCCCGGCCGCCGAAAGTCGTTCACAGGTAGTGGAGAGCAAGCATGGATTATGCGTCGCAGTTGAGGAATCTGGTCAAGAAGAACGACTTTTTCGTCGGTTTTGACAGTGACGGCTGTGTTTTTGACACGATGGAGATCAAGCAGAAGGAGTGCTTCTGCCCGGCGTTCATCAAGCATTTTGGCTTGCAGGCGGCGAGCAAGTTCGCGCGCGAGGTCTGGCAGTTTGTCAACTTGTATTCGAAGACGCGCGGTTGCAACCGTTATTTTGCGATTCAGCACGCGTTGCGTCTGATCGGCGAATGGGACGTGTTTGCCGCCCGGGGGATCCGTCTGGGGGGGATGCCGTCGCTGGACGCTTGGCTGCAGGTGGAGAACAAGCTCGGTCTGCCGGCTTTGCGGGCGAAGGTGCAGGCGTCGAAGGACGCCGACCTGGCCCGGGTGTTGGCGTGGTCGGTCGAGGTCGACAGCCGGATCAAGGACATGGTGCACGGCATACCGCCGTTTCCCGGGGTTCGCGAGAGCCTGGAAAAGCTGCGTGGCCAGGCCGACATGATAGTCGTCAGCCAGACGCCGGTGGAGGCTTTGCAGCGCGAGTGGTCGGAGCATGGCGTTGACGGCGCCATGCGCTTCATGGCCGGTCAGGAGGCCGGCACCAAGGCCGACCACATCCGGCTGGCGGCGGTCGGCAAGTATCCCGGCAGCCGCATTCTGATGGTCGGCGACGCCTTGGGCGACCTCAAGGCGGCGCAGGCCAACGAGGCGTTGTTCTATCCGATCATTCCCGGTCAGGAGGAGAAGTCCTGGCAGCGTTTCCACCAGGAGGCGGTCGGGAAGTTTCTGGCGGGCGCGTACGCCGGCGCGTATCAGACGGGCCTGATTGCCGAGTTCGACCGGGCGCTGCCGTCGTGTTTCAGTTTCAGGCTTTAAGCTGCAAGGCTATCAGGGATAGATGATTAAGTAAGAGCAACGAGAACCAACGAAGGAGAATTGAACCATGGGTAAAGCAGACATCGGCCTTATCGGCCTGGCCGTCATGGGTGAGAACCTGATTCTGAACATGGAGAGCAAGGGTTTCACGGTGGCGTGCTACAACCGCACGGTCAGCAAGGTCGACGACTTTTTGAACGACCGCGCCAAGGGCAAGAAGATCATCGGGGCTCGCAGCCTGGAGGAGTTGATTGCCAGCCTGAAGCGTCCGCGCAAGGTGATGCTGATGGTGAAGGCCGGCCAGGCGGTTGACGATTTCATCGAGAAGCTCATTCCGGTGCTGGCGCCGGGCGACATCATCATTGACGGCGGCAACAGCCATTTTCCGGACACGACTCGGCGCACGCAGTATTTGGAGAGCAAGGGCCTGTTGTACATCGGCACCGGCGTGTCCGGCGGCGAAGAGGGCGCTCTGACCGGTCCGAGCATGATGCCGGGCGGGTCGCCGGCGGCCTGGCCGCACGTGAAGGAGATCTTCCAGAAAATTTGCGCCCACACCGAGGCTGGCGAGCCGTGCTGCGACTGGGTCGGGGAAAATGGCGCCGGGCATTTTGTGAAGATGGTTCACAACGGCATTGAATACGGCGATATGCAGATGATCTGCGAGACGTACCACATGATGAAGGCGGTTGGCCTGACCAACGCGGAGATGCACAAGGTCTTCAGCGACTGGTATGACGGCGAGTTGAATTCCTATCTGATTGAGATTACCCGCGACATCCTCGGCTACAAGAATGACGAGGGCCAGCCGGTCGTCGAGCTGATCTTGGACACGGCCGGCCAGAAGGGCACTGGCAAGTGGACGGCGATCGCGGCCTTGGACGCCGGCATGCCGCTGACTCTGATCGGCGAAGCCGTGTTTGCCCGCTGTCTGTCCGCCATCAAGGACGAGCGCGTCGTCGCCAGTGGCATTCTGAAGGGCATCGTCCAGTCGTTCAAAGGCGACCGGGCGCAGCTCATCGACGATTTGCGCCAGGCGCTCTACGCCGCGAAGATCGTCTCGTATGCGCAGGGCTATCAGCTGATGATGGCGGCAGCGAAGGAATACGGCTGGAAGCTCAACTATGGCGGCATCGCCTTGATGTGGCGCGGCGGCTGCATCATCCGTTCCGTGTTCCTGGGCCGGATCAAGGAGGCTTTTGACCGTCAGCCCGACTTGAAGAATTTGCTTCTGGACCCGTTCTTCAAGGGCGTGATGGAGAAATCGCAGTCGGCTTGGCGGCGGGTGACGGTGACGGCGTTGCAGATTGGCATTCCGATGCCGTGCATCACGTCGGCGCTCAGCTATTTTGACGGCTACCGCAGCGACCGCCTGCCAGCCAATCTGCTGCAGGCCCAGCGCGACTATTTCGGCGCCCACACGTATGAGCGGGTCGACAAGCCCCGCGGCGAATTCTACCACACCAACTGGACTGGTCGCGGCGGCAACACCACGGCCAATACCTACATCGCGTAAGCTCGGCGACCGCGACCGCGGTTGAAACGAATCAGGCGCCCGGGACGGCAAAGACGTCCCGGGTGCCTGTTTTTGTTATGTGGCCATATCCCCGCCGCGGCCCGGTGAGGGAACGGCAGGCGATGCTGGAACACGCGTGGCGGCCTGGGCGGGCGCAGGCGGGCGGGCGGCGGGAAGCCGCGCCGCTTCTCCCGTGCTTTTTTCGGGGCGGTTGGGCTTGGCCAGGGGCGGCGCCAGGCCGTTCAGACGTTTCCGGTGATGCCGAAATCGTGGAGTTTGCGGTGGAGGGTGCGGCGGCTGATGTTGAGTTTCTGGGCCGCCTGGGAGCGGTTGCCTTTGCATTCGGCCAGGGCCTGGAGGATGAGGGCGCGTTCATTGGCCTTGATGTCCAGGTGGTTTTCCGCGGTGGCCAGCTGGGCGGCCGCCTCTTTGGCCGGTTGCTGGAACTGGTCGCCGACAGCTTGGCGGATATTGGCCGGGACATCATTCAACGTCATGGTCGTGCCGCGGGCGAAGACCACCATGCGCTCCACGCAGTTGCGCAGTTCGCGGACGTTGCCGGGCCAGGCATGGGCCATCAGGACTTTGACGGCGTCGGCGGTGATGCCGTCGACGCGCTTGTTGTTTTCGGCGGCCGTGCGCTGCAGGAAGTGATTGAGCAGCGGCGGGATGTCCTCCGGCCGTTCGCGCAGGGGCGGCAGAACCAGATTGATGACATTGAGGCGGTAGTAGAGGTCTTCGCGGAAGGCGCCGTCGGCCACCATGGCTTTCAAGTCGCGATTGGTTGCGGCGAGGAGGCGGACGTCGACCTGGATGGTGGCGGCGCCGCCGACCCGCTCAAAGGCGTGGGTGTCGAGAACGCGCAGCAGCTTCACCTGGGTCGAGGGCGTGATTTCGCCGATTTCATCCAGGAACAGGGTTCCGCCGTCGGCATGTTCGAAGCGTCCGATGACGCGTTCATTGGCGCCGGTGAAGGCGCCTTTTTCATGGCCGAACAGTTCGCTTTCGAGGAGGTTTTCGTTCAAGGCGGCGCAGTGGAGGGCGATGAACGGTTTTTTCGCTCGGCTGCTGAGCTGGTGGATGGCGCGGGCGAAGACCTCCTTGCCGGTGCCGCTTTCGCCGGTCAGCAGGACGGTGGTGCGGGTATCGGCGATCTGGCGGACGGTATCGAAGATGTCCTGCATGGCTTTGGAGTTGCCGATGATGTTGTCCAGGCCCTGCTGCTGCCCCAGTTCCTGGCGCAGGGCTTCGTTTTCGCGGCGCAGGCGTTGTGTTTCGAGGCCGCGCGCGATCATCATCTCCAGGTTGTCGAGGTTGACGGGCTTGGTCAGATAGTCGTAGGCGCCGTTTTTCATCGCTTCGACGGCGGTCTGGACGGAGCCGTAGGCCGTGAGCATGATGATCAGCGGGTGGTTTTCCCAAGAGGCCACTTCGCGGGTGAAGTCCATGCCGTCCAGGCCGGGCATGCGCAGGTCGGTGAGGACGATGTCGACCTTTTTTTCCTTCAGGAGGGCGAGTCCGCGCCGGCCGTCTTCGGCCAGGAGGACGGTGTACTTGTCCTCCAGGGCGAGTTTGATGCCCTCGCGGGTGTTGCGTTCATCGTCGATGATGAGGATCGTTGGCTTCATGGGGTGGGTCGCGATGGTCGGCTGTTTCGGCTGGGCGGGAAGCGTGGCGTGGCTGGGAGCGTCGCGGATCAGGGCGTTGTTTCCGGGTCGGCGGGGATGGTCTCCGCCTGGCTGGCGGCGGGGATTTGGCGGGCGATGCGGGCGTGCCGGGGCAGGCTGATGGTGAAGGCGGCGCCCTGGCCGGCGTGGCCTTCGATGGTTAGTTCGCCGCCGTGGGCGCGGACGATGCGGTCGACGATCAGCAGCCCCAGGCCGGTGCCGCTGGACTTGGTGGTGAAATATGGCTCCATGATCCGGCGCAGGTCTTCTTCCGAAATGCCCTTGCCGCTGTCGATGAATTTCAGGTTCACATAAATGTCGTTGACCGTGCAGTAGATATGCAGCTGGCCGCCATCCGGCATGGCCTGGATGGCATTTTTGATCAGGTTGTAGAAGGCCTGGGTCAGTTGGTCGCGGTCGCCCAGCAGGGTGGGGATGGAGTCGGGGAAGGCGATTTCGACCTGGATGCTCTTGTCTTCGATTTCCGAGCGCATGAAGCCGATGGCGTCGCCCAGGAGGCGTTGCAGGTCGATCGGCAGCAGCTGCGGCGGGGTTGGCCGCACGGCGTTGAGGAAGTTCTTGACGATGCTGTCGAGTCGTTTGACTTCCTGCTGGGCGATGGCGAGGTGTTCGGTGGCGGCGGCGGCGATTTGGGCCGGGTCGTTGGTTTTGGCGATGGTTCGCTGCAGGAGCTGCAGGTGTATGCTGAGGCTGTTGAGGGGGTTTCCGAGCTCGTGGGCGACGCCGGCGGCCAGCTGGGTGATGGCTTTGACTTTCTGGGTTTCGACTTTCTGTTCCGCGGCCTGGAAATTTTCGGTCAGGTCATGGAAGATGAGGGTGGCCAGGGGCAGGCCGTTTTTGCTCACGTCGGGTCGTTCGGCGACGGGCAGGAGGTAGAAGCTGAGGAAGCGGTGTTCGGGGTAGAAGACTTCCAGTTCGCGGCGGGAGTAGGTGCCCCAGGATTTCGGGTCGGTGTCGCGCAGTTCTTCCCAGACCAGCTGTTTGAAGTAGGTGCCGATGTAGGTGCCGATGGCGTCCTGGGCGATGCCGAGCAGGCTGCCGGCGGCGTGGTTGATGAAGCGGATCTTGAGGTCGTTGTCAATGACGATGATGCCTTCGCGGATGGTGTTGAAGACATTTTCGAAGAAGCCTTTTTCCTTGATCAGGCGGAGCAGGTAGGCCTGCAGGCTGGCGGGATCAAGGCGGTCCAGGCGCTCCAGGAGGCGGTCATAGAATTTGTTGTTCTGCTTGTCCATGCTGGCGGGAGGGGAAGCGCAGGTTTAGCGGTCGTCCTGGTCATCGTCGCTTTGGGGGCTGTCGTCGTTGGCGTCCTGGCCGCTGTCGCCTTCCGGGCCGGGAATGGGGTAGTGGCGTTTGCGGTAGGTGCCGAAGGCGAGGTAGAGGAGGCTGATGCCGAACGTCCAGCCGATGAACGGAAAGCGGTAGTTGCGGTGGGTGATGGCGAACACGGCGAACATGATGAGGAGAATGAACAGGAGCAGTTTGATGGTTTTGGGCATTCCGGGCCAGATGCTTTGGCCGAAATGGCGGTAGGGGATGTTGGAGACCATCAGAAAGGAGGTGATGACGACGAGGGCGGCGGCGGCCAGGCTGACGGCGGGTGCGGAGAATTGTCGCGACAGAAGGACGGCGGAGCCGGCCAGGAGGGCGCCGGCCGGGGAGGGGAGACCTTGGAAGACGCCCTTGGGCATGACCTTGGTCGGGTGCAGGAAGCGATACAGGCGATAGATCAGGCAGGCGACGTAGAAGGCGGCGATGGCCAGCGCGGCGCCGCTGGGGATGGTGGTTTCGGGCTTGGCCAGACTGAAGAAGATCAGGCAACCGATGGCGATGCCGAAGCTGGTGGCGTCGGCGACGTCGTCAAAGAAGGCGCCGCGTTTGGTGGAGCCGTATTTGCGGGCCATGCGGCCGTCGAAGAGGTCGAAGAACTGGCCGAGGAAGACAAGGACGAAGCTGATGATGCTGTTGTCCTGGAAGGCGTACCAGATGGCGCCCAGGCCGCAGAGGAAGTTGGCCAGGGTGAAGGAGTTGGCGTACCAGATGTCGGGGATGACTTTGCAGTAGCAGGAGAGGAAGGCGAGGATGACGCAGGCCAGGGAGAAGACGTGGACGAACTGCGGGGTGATGATCCAGCTGGGGTCGATCTGGTTGAGGGCGATGGCGGAAAGGAGGATGGTCACCAGGGCGGTTTTCGTTTTTCCGAACAGGTTGGCGGCTTTTTTCCGGGAGACCAGCCGCGACATCTGGCCGAGGGTGTCGATGAGGAGGAAGGCGATGACGGTGGCGGGTTCCAGCCGAGTCGAGACGTTGCTGCCGAAGGCGAAGTAGAGCAGGGCCGGGAAGTACATGCACTTGTCGCTGAGCGGGTCAAGCCATTTGCCGGTTTCGGTGGCCAGGTCGCAATGGCGGGCGATGGTTCCGTCGGTCAGGTCGGTGATCATCCAGAAGGCGAACCAGAGGATGGCCGCCGGCCATTGGCCGCGGGCGGCCAGAACGATGCTGACCGCGCCCATGGGGATGCGGAGCAGGGAGATGCCGTTGGGATGCAGGATGGGCAGGCGGCGGATGAGCCGGCGGCCGAGCGGGTGCTTGATGGCCGCGGTGATGACGAGACGCTCAATGCCGAGCATCGCCAAGACAATGCCGCTAAGAATCCAGATGTTGTCCATGGATGAAGTATATATAAGGAAAGATGATGGTGGCGAAACGTCCCGGCCGCACCGCGGATCGGTGGCGAAGACGGGTCGAAAAAGGTTGTGCGCCGGGCGTTGGCGGGGCGTGCCGCGGCAGGCGAGTCCACGTTCGCTGCCAAGGCTGGCGGGGCTGGCGGGGCTGGCCGGGAAGCGTTGAGGCGGAGCCGTCCAGCCGGTGAAACCACCGGGCCGGTTGCCTCTGTGGTTGGGGAGCGGGATAGAGGATGGCGGTTGTTGCCGGTTCCCGGCCAGACTGGGCTGGCCGGGGACCGGATGGATTCGTGGAAGTCGACGGTTTAGATGGTCTTGACTTTGCCGTCGAGGGCGGAGGCATAGGCCTGTTCGGTGAGGCGCATGATGCGGAGGGCGTTGTCGCCGTTGTTGAGTTCGGGTTCGACGCCTTTCCGGATGCAGTCGGCGAACCGGGCGCATTCGGCCGTGTAGGGGTTGACGGCCGGGAAGTCGATGGGGCGGAATTCGCGGACGACGTCCTTGGTCTGCTTGGCGTCGTAGCCGCCGGCGCCGAGTCCGAAGATGCCTTCGGCGGTGCCGGCTTGGCTCTGGCCGATGGTGCCTTCGGTGAAGATGCTGCCGGCTGAACCGTAGATTTCCAGGCGGGTGCGGGAGGCCTCGTCCGGCACGCAGAAGAAGGCGTCGACGGTGGCGTGGGCGCCGTTGTCGAATTCGAGCATGGTGGTGGAGGAGTCTTCGGACTTGTAGTTTTGGACTTGGTTGCCGGTGAAGGCGACCAGTTTGCGGATGGGTCCGACGAAGAATTCAAGCAGGTCGTACAGGTGGGTGGCCATGTCGATGAGGGAGCCGCCGCCGCCCTTGGCGGGGTCCTGGCGCCAGGCGCCGGGGATGGGCGGATACCAGCAGGACAGCTGGGCGCGCATGTAGACCACCTTGCCGATTTTGCCGCTGGCGATGAGGTCGCGGATGGCTTGGTGGGCGCCGTGGAATTTCATCATGTAGCCTTCCTGGAGGAAGACGCCGGCCTTCTTGCAGGCGGCGACGGCCTGGGCGGCTTGTTCGGAGTTCATGGTCAGGGGTTTTTCGCAGAGGATGTGCTTGCCGGCCTTGGCCGCGGCGAGGATCTGTTCCAGGTGGAGGCTGACCGGGGAGGCGATGTAGACGGCCTGGATGTCGGGGTCGGCCAGCAGGTCCTCGATCAACGGCGCGGGGGCCGGCGTCGTCGGCGTGACGAGCAGATCCACGTCCGCGAAGACCAAGGCTATCTCCTTGCGCGATTCCGCCAGTTC
>JAKLHU010000580.1 GCA_022709995.1 Verrucomicrobiota bacterium
TCAAATCGCCAATCGACTTCCGGGCGGCGGCGATGACCGCGGCGGCATTGTTGCCAAAAGGATGGGGGCTGGAGGGATTCCCATACCAGGTGGTGAGATACGGCGCCATCGCCGCAAAGACCTCCGGCGCAATCAGCGTCGTGGCGTTGCTGTCCACGTAAATGATGTCTGTATCGTTCATGGAAAATGTCCATTCGTAGGTGAGTGAAACGCAGCGATAGCACAACCAAAGGCCCGACTGCCGCCAAGCCGGCGCCGACCTGTTAACTATATCGCCAAAACGTGCCGCTGCAATGGCGCCAGGGGCTTTTCTGCCCCTCCGCGATTTGAGATTTCCATTCCTAAGGATAGGTTATTTTGACAGTCGCGGTCGCGCCGTTGTGATCGCCTTCCCCTCGCCTTCCATCCACCCCTGCCAGCCGGAGCCTTGATGCGTTTCCTGCCCTTCTGTCTGCTCGGCCTCGCCACCCTGGCCGCCGCCGCCGAACTCCCCCTGGGCAGCGACTTCGCCTGGGAGACGCCGCCCGGCCATGGCCGCCAGGAAGTTGGCGACGACGGCGTCATCACCGTTGTCCTCACCCTGCCCCCCGTCGACGGCGCCAAGGACTGCTGGCAGAACGCCGGCCTGAAAACCACGGTCCGCCTGAAGAACTGGAAAACCATCGCCTTCTCCGCCCGCAGCAGTGACGGCAAAACCCACATGATGGCCTTCTATCTGTCTCGCCGGCTGGCCGCCGATGACCAGGCCAGCTTCTACCGCCGCCTGGAAATCAGCCCGGAATGGCGCGACTTCGACCTGCCGCTGCTGCGCAACGCCAACACCGGCTTCCACTTCGCCAAAGGCAGTAAAAACGGCGACATGGAACTGGACCGGGGCGGTGAACTGCTCTCCTGGTCCGCCGCCGCCAGCGCCAACGCCGCCCTGCAATTCAAGAACCTGCGCCTGACCGACGGCCGCGCCCCCCTCTCGCCGGCCGCCCAGGCCATGGCCGACGCCGTCCGCAACCACCCGAAATTCCAGCCCTACGCCTTTGCCGAGGTGCTCAAGCCCGCCGCCGTCCCCGTCGCCGGGATGGTCATCGACCTGCCGCCCGACAGCGGCGAAACCGAACAGTTCGCGGCCGCCGAACTGGCCGCGTATCTGGCCAAGGCCACCGGCGACGAGTTCCCCGTCCGCCACGCCGGGCCGACGGACCGCGCCCTCCGACTGCGCGTCACCCCCGCCGAACCGGCCGAGGCCTTTGCCAGCCAGTGCCTGGACGACACGGCCGTGACCATCACCGGCAATTCCCCGCGCGCCCTGCTCTATGCCGTGTATGACTTCCTCGAAAAAGCCGCTGGCGTGCGCTTCCTCATGCCTCTCGACGATGGCGAAATCGTCCCCCGGAACCCCGACTTGCGCCTGCCCCTGTTCCGCGACCAGTCCAGCCCCCTCATGTCCTACCGCTGTTCGCATTACTGCAGCAACAAAAACACCCGCTACTCCGCCCGGCATCTCTGGGACATGGCGGACTGGGCCGTCAAAAACCGCTACAACGTCGAACTGGAACGCATCCGCGACCGCACGGCGATAGTCCCGTTCTACCAGCGCCGCGGCGGCTGCATCTGGCTGATGGAAAACGCCGGCCACAACTTCCACCAGCTGATCCCCCCCCGCCAGTATTTCACGGACCACCCGGAATTCTTCTGCTTTGACCGCGCCACCGGCCAGTGGCGCCATGAACGGGCCCAGCTGTGCACCACCAACCCGGACCTGATCCGCGAACTGGCCCGACTGGCCGACGAGTACTTCACCCGCCACCCGGACCAGACCTACTTCCCGCTGTTCCAGGAGGACGGCGCCCGCCTCTGGTGCCAATGTTCGGCCTGCCTGGCCCTCAACCCGA
>JAKLHU010000581.1 GCA_022709995.1 Verrucomicrobiota bacterium
TCCGGGTCGAGGTAGTCCTGCTTGCGCATGGCGATTTCGGCGCCGGGGCCGCCGGCGATGGTCAGATTGCTGACTTTGGTCGCCGTGAACATGGCGTCGCGGATGTCTTGGAAGGCTCCGGGAACGGCTTCGATTTTGGCGCCGGGCTCGAGGATCAGCTCGAGGTCGCTGCGCAGCTGCAGGGGCGTGGTGAGCCAGGGCGTAGCCTGGCGGTCGACGATGACGCGCCGGGCGCCGGAGTCGATGGCGGCCTGGAGGTTGCGGGTGGCGTCGGCGGGATTGAAGCCGAATTGGCTGGCCTTGACTTCTTCCTGGGCGGTCAGCGCCAGCGGCAGCGTGGACAGGACTAGGGCAGTGATGATGGCGATGGCCTTGCGCATGGGGGGGCTTGTCCTTGGGATGGCGGTGGCGGGGCAGGTGGGCTGGGCGGCCCCTGAGGTGGATGAGCAGGCGGCGAAGGGCGCCGCCTCGCCGGGCGGGAGAGCGGCCAGCAATTAGAACATGTTGAAGAGTTCTCGGATGGTTTTTTCGCGCGTTTCGATGCTTTTAGCCAGTTGGAACTGCACCCTGGCGCGGTGGAGGTTCTGGCCTTCGTGCCGGGTTTTGAAGTAGACGTCTCCGGCCAGGTAGTCGGCGAAGAAGCGGAGGCCGAGTTCGAAGGTGATCAGCCGGGTGGCGTCGTAGAGATAGTGCCGGTCGGCTTCGGTCAGGAAGTCGCGGGCGTGGCATTTGTAGCCTTTGAGGAGCGCTTCGCACAAGTCGGTGTCGAAGAAGATGCTGGCGAAGTCCTTGGTTTCCTCGCCGGCCGGATTGCAGCAGGAGCGCAGGCAGTCGCCGATGTCGTAGTGGACCAGGCCGGGCTTGACGGTGTCGAGGTCAATGATGCTGGTGCCCTTGCCGGTCATGTCGTCGATCATCACGTTGGCGGTTTTCGGGTCGCCGTGAATGGGGCGGAGGCGTAGTTCGCCGCGGTCCTTGGCCTTTTCCAGCACGGAGCACCATTCGCGTCGCTCCTCGATGAACTTGAGGCAGTTCTGGGCGACGCCGGAGCTGTTGAGGCGGGCTTTGCCGCAGGCCGTGGTCAGGGCGGTGTCGAGTTTTTCGAGGTAAGAGGGGGTGATGTGGAATCCCGGCAGGGTGTCATGCAGATCATCGCAGGGCATGTCGCTGATCAGGCGGTGGAACTGGCCGAGGACGGCGCCGATTTCATGGGCGTGTTCGGGGCTTTGGACCTGCTCATAGGAATGGGCCGAGGCGATCAGGGAGATGGCCCGCCAGTAGTCGCCGTCGCTGTCGACGGCGTAATCCTTGCCGTCCTTGGCGGGAATGACGCGGGGGAGCTGCCAGATGCGGTCGGCATCATCCTGCTCGGCTTCGAGGTGGGCATGGACATGAGCCGTGATCAGGCGCATGTTGTTCATGACCTTTTCCGGCTGCGTGAACACGCGGGAGTTGATGCGCTGCAGAATGAATCGCTCTTCGGAGAAAATGGTCCGGAAGGTGACCAGGTAGGTGTCGTTGACATTGCCGGAGCCGGTGGCTTCCACGGTGACCAGACGGCCGTCAACCTGAAAACGCTGCGCCATGAATGCTGATTTCATTGTGGGACCTTGAAAGAAGGTTGAGGTGGAGACAAAAATCAAGCCGGATAATCTATTCATGCAAAGCGGTTTGGTCAAGCGTTCTTCCCGAAAAGTTGCCGGCCGGCGTATGCGGTCAGCCATTGATAACTGAACACTTGAGGGGTCAACGCTTGGGGCCTCAGGGCCAGAGACGCCACCTTGGCGCGCCCGGCCACTACGTCGAGCCCGTCCGAAAAGTTGTTTACGCCGCGCTTGCCGCGGCATCAAGGGCCATGAAACTTACATCAGCAAGGATCCTA
>JAKLHU010000582.1 GCA_022709995.1 Verrucomicrobiota bacterium
CGCCAATTTTCAACGTCAAGGAGGTTACTGCCGATCATCACATCATGGGCATCGGCTACAAGTCCCGGAAGAAGCGCTAGACGCCAGGCTTGGGACTGTTCGAAGGGCCCCAAGTCATGGGAAAGATACTATTTTCGATGATACTGCACAAAAGCGCTGGCAAACGTCGTCATGACCTGCTATTTTTTCCGTTGTCCGCAGAAATCAAGCCCACCCACCCAAAGGGGGATCCTCCACCCAATTGGTCGCGCGCGCGAGGAAGGCGTCGTGGACAGCGGTCTCCATGCCGTCACGACAGCAAAACCTGCTGGAATCGCGGTTAGGATCCTATGAAACCAAAGCTTGGCTGAGGTAAGTTTCATGGCCCTTGATGCCGCGGCAAGCGCGGTGCAGGCAACTTTTCGGACGGACTCTATACAGAGTTCGGTTTGGCTTTGGGCGACTTCAATAACCCAATCGCGCAGTCGCCCCCTTGGCCTATGGTCCCCTTGGCCGATTGGACGTGCGCAGACCATGGCCGACCGACGCCAGTGGGTTATCCGGTCACCTTCAGGACGAGCGCAGTCGCGTCATCCGACTGGGCCATGCCGGCCGCGAACCGGGCCAGGGCGATGCGCAACGCGGTGAGAATGTCCTTGGCGCGGCGCCCGGCATTGGCCTGCAGAACGAGGCGCAGCCGTTCCTCGCTGAAAGCCTCGCCGTCGATATTGAGCATTCCGGTCATGCCGGCCGAACTGAGCAAAACCGTGTCGCCAACCGCGAGCGACAGCCGCCGGGTGGCGAAGTCGCCGTCGCAGTCCAGTCCAAGGCCCAGGCCCATGCACTCGATGTTTTCGAAACTGCCGTCCTGGTGCAGGACGATGGCGGGCCGGTAGCCGGCGGAAGACACCGCCAATTCCCGATGCGCGCCGTCCCAGACCACATAGGAAATCACCGCGAAGACATCAAAGTCCTCCTTGGAGACATAGGCGTTGCAGGCGGCCAGGGCCTTGCCGGGGTCGGTCTCCCGCTGCGCCGCCAGGCGAAACGCCGTCCGCACCACCGCCAGAAAAATGGCCGAGCGGGCATTCGGTTTTTCGGCCACGTTGCCCACCAGCATGCCAAGCCGTCCGCCCGGCAGTTCAATGAAGTCATAGTAGTTGCCGCCGACGCCGGCGGCCGGGAGGTACAGCGCGGCGACTTCGGCGCGGGCCGTGTCCGGCACGGTTTTCGGGAACAGGGCCTCGACCATCACCTGGCGCAGGCGGTCATTCTCGGAGATGTTGTCGAGCTCGGCCTGGGCCCGGCTGGCATTGCCGCCTTTTTCAAACTGCACCAGATCCTCGTACATCTCCAGAATGTTGGCGTAGCGCTCCTCCGGCTTCGGCATCATCGCCCGGGTGACGATTTCACGCAGCCCGTCCGGAATCAAATCCAGGCGCAGGATGCCGCCGGGGAGGTTGCCGGACAGCATCTGGTACAGCGTCGCCCCCAGCGAATAGATGTCCGAACGGTGGTCGACGTTCATGCAGTCGTAGTGCTGCTCCGGGCTCATGAAGGACGGCGTGCCCATGACGTCGTTGGCCAGGGTGAGGTTGTTGTCCTCGCCCATGTCCAGATGGGCAATGCCAAAGTCGACGACCTTGGCCACATCTTCCGGCGCAATCATGATGTTCCCCGGCTTGATGTCGCGGTGGACAATGCCGAGCGCATGCGCATAGCCCAACGCCTGGCAGACCTGCTTGACGATGGCGATCGTGCGGCGGACGTTCAGCTTGCCGGCCTGGAGCAAGTCGTCGACGCTCGGCCCGTCGATCTCCCGTGGAATCCGGCCGTCCCGGCCGTGGCACGATTACCGCACACCGCGTTGCCTGCGAGTCCGCCAGGGGGACCGCACCGAG
>JAKLHU010000583.1 GCA_022709995.1 Verrucomicrobiota bacterium
ATGTCATCATGCAGCAGGCGTTCTGGATCGGGCTCTATCCGGGCATGTCCAAAGCCAAAATCGACTACATGGCCGACGTCATCCGCCACTTCATCGCTTCCCGCTAAAGGCCGCCATGTCCATGCGCATATCCGTGTCCCATCGTCCCTTGCTGGAGATTGAGATCCGCGCCAATCCGGAGCTGATCTCGTCCTACCTGTTTTCGCGCGACGGCCTGTGGCGTCAGCTGACGGTGGTGATGACGACGCTGCTGTTGACGGTGGCGGCGCCGGCTTTGCAAGCCGCCCTGCCCCAAGCGGTTCCGGAACTGCCGTTCCAGCCGCTGGCCTGGGTCACAGCCTACCTGGCGACGCGGCGGCCAGAGCTGACGGCCTGTCTGGCGGCCATTGCCGCCGGTCTCGGCTATGACGCCATCACGTTCCAGACCCTGGGGGGAACCTCGGCCCTGCTGCTCGCCATCGCCTTCGCGGCCCGCCTGCTGGCCGGCGTCGCGCCCAGGACGCCATTCACCCGCCACTGCCTGCTGCAGGGGGCTGCCGCCAGCCTGCTCTATGCGGCCGGAAAAATCATTTTCTTTGCCCACAACATGCCCGTTCGGGCGCGTCTCGACCTGGTTCCGGTGCAGCTTTTAGGCGGCATGGTGCTGGCGCTCCTGTCGGTCCCGCTGCTCTTTGCCGCCCTGGACGGGCTTGAACGCGTGCTTACCGGCCGCCGTCAGCCGCCGGTTGTCTGAATCAACTATGCCAGAACCTGGACCTCAAGCCCCCGGATTCCGCCCGAAGCCCGACTACGCATCGCGTTGCCGGGCTCTCCGGATGGCGTTGCTGGCGTTGTTTCTGCTGTTGGCGGCGCAGGTTGCCTGGATTCAGGTTTACCGGGCGCCGGCCCTGAAAGCCGGCGGCGTTCGCCAGCAGCAGCGGCTGACCTTTGTGCCGGCCAAGCGCGGCGACCTTCTGGACCGCCATGGTCTGCCCCTCAATGTCAGCGTGCCCTCCTACGACCTGGCGCTGCGGGTGGAAATGATCCGCGACCCCCGCGACACCCGCAAACGCACCCTCGACAAAATGTCGGCCGCCATCGCCGACCTGGGCATCTTCCTGGGCGCGCGCTACTATCGATCGCGCCCCAGCCAGGAACAGATGCTGGCGCACCTCAAGCAGAACACGCCGATGCCGATGATTCTGTGGCGCCACCTCGAGCCGGCGGTCCTGGCCAGATGGGCGGAGCGACGGCACGACTTTCCGGGAACCGAGGCCGTCATTTCCTGGAAACGCCACTATGAACATCCCGACCTCGGCTTTCACGTCCGCGGCTTCACGGTCCTGGGCCTCCCGGCCCAGCACGACTTCAACCGTTTCCGGAGCCTCCAGTTCAAGGAACTGATTGGCGCAGCCGGCATCGAACAGGCCATCAACGGCCGCCTGCGCGGCGAAGGCGGCTATGAACTGCTGCAAACGGACGTGCTCGCCTTCCGCAACCGCGTCATGGAGGCGCAGCCGGCCGTCGCCGGCGACGACATCCGCCTGACCATGGACATCCATGTGCAAGACCTGGCGGAGTCGCTGTTCAACTTGGATGGCCTGGCCGGCGCCGCCGTGGTCATGGACACGGCCAGAGGCGAGGTGATCGTCTGCGCCAGCGCCCCGACGGCGTCGTTGCCGCCGCCGCCCGGGCCGCTGCCGACGGCGCTGGTCAACCGCGCGGTCGCGGGTCACTATCCGCCCGGCTCGGCCATCAAGCCGTTGATTGCCCTGGTGGCCGCCCAGGAAGGCGTCCTGTCGACGACCGAGACCATCGGCTGCCCAGGCTATTTTGCCTTGTCGCCCAGAGCCTCGGTGGCCTGCTCGCGCGCGAGCGGGCACGGCAGGCTGACTCTGTCC
>JAKLHU010000584.1 GCA_022709995.1 Verrucomicrobiota bacterium
TGTTCAATCAAGGCCTGGTCACCTATCTCCTTTATCCGGTCGGCGTGACGTACAACTTCCTGGTGCCGGAAACCGCCCGCACCGGCATCGCCAACGGCAGCCACAACCTGCTCTACCCGGCCCGACTCGTCAGCACCTGCCTGCAAGGACAATTCCATGCCTCCTGGGAGGAAACCAAGCGTTTCGGGGTCAATTCCACGGTCGGCATCCTCGGCTTCCGGGACCAGGCCAGCCGCTGGGGCATGCCCAGTCATGATGAAGACTTCGGCCAGACCCTCGGACACTACGGGCTCGGACCAGGCTTCTTCCTCAACCTGCCGATTCTGGGCCCTTCCTCCGGCCGCGACGTGCTCGGACGCGTCCTGGACACGCCTCTCAACCTCGCTTTCTGGCTGCTTAACGGCGATGCCGCCACCGCCGTCAACGCCACCCAACACGCCAACTCGGCGTTGTCGGCCGCCCCGGCCCTCAAACAGATTTTCGCGACCCAGACTGACAGCTACCGGATGAATCAAGCCCTGTATCTGCTCGACCGCGAAGCCAAAATCAGCGAACTCCCACTCCCGGAAGTCGCCGCCGACCCGGACGAATCGTTTGGATTTCTCGCCCTGAAGCCGCGCTCGGCGACGTTCTTTCAAACGGGCACGACCCGCCATCTCAAGCTTCCCGGCGCCTGGCAAAAACTGCCGTACACGTTCTGGAAAGCCGAACCCGACAGTGCCAAAATGCTCGTCATCCTGCCTGGCGTCGGCTCCCACCGCCAGTCCACCGGCGTCCTCGCCCTGGCCGAACTGATGCAGACGAACGGCTGGAATGTCATCACCCTGAGTTCGACGCTGCATCCGGACTTCTTCCTCGGCCTTCCTGGCGCCGACCTGCCCGGCGATTTCCGCCGTGACGCCAAAGCCATCCGGCTGGTTGTCACGCAGGCAGTCGCCGACTTCAGCCGCCTTTATCCCAAGCAAGCCCCGAGCTCCATTTCCGTGCTCGGCTATTCCCTCGGCGCCATCAACACGCTCTTTCTGGCGGCCCAGGAAAATGACGGCAACGGCGGACAACTGCCGGTCGACCGCTACGTCGCCATCAACCCGCCCGTTGACCCCGTCCATGCCCTGCGACAAATCGACCAGTTCTTCGACATCCCCCAAAACTGGCCAGACCCGGAACAGCACGCGCAGGACATGTTCATGCGCCTGAACGCCGCCCTGAACCGACAGCGGGGCCGAAAACCGGCCTTGCCACCGAAGCCCCTGCCGATCACCCGCGAAGAATCGCATTTCCTCCTCGGCTTCAATCTGCGCCTGGCCTTGGCCGACGCCATCTGCGCTTCCCAGAAACGCCATAACCTCGGCCTCTTGCGCCATGACCCGGCCGCCTTCCGGCGCAACGCCGTCCACACGGAGGCACTCGGCATCTCCTACATGACATATGTCCAGGACTACATGCTGCCGCAGGCTCGCCGCCAGCAACGCCAAGACACCTTGACGGCCTCCGAACTGGCCAAAAGCCTGTCCCTGCACGCCATCGCCGACTGCCTGGAAAACAATCACAAAATCCGCGTCCTGCACAACCGCAACGACTTCCTGCTTGCCGACGGCGACCTCGACTGGCTTGCCGGCAAGCTCGGAGACCGCCTGCTAGTCCTTCCGGGCGGCAGCCATCTCGGCAATCTCCACCTCCGGGAATACCAGGATCAGCTGACCGCCCTCCTGCCCTGACCAGCCAGCGATCGCCAACTCAGGGCGCGGCCGGAAGGGCTGTGGCAATGACCGCGACGCCATCGGGAATGACGGCGACGCGGGCGCCGCGGCCCTGGCGGGCAAAAGCCAACTCCAGGGCCTCCGCCGCGCTGCGGGCCGGCTGCAAATGC
>JAKLHU010000585.1 GCA_022709995.1 Verrucomicrobiota bacterium
TCAAGAACCTCCCCTCCTATGGGGTGGCGACCGTCACCGACCAGCCGGCCCGCCATCGACGCCTGCTCCACCTGCTCTGCTTCGTGCCGGAAAAACGCGGTCGAGCCATGGAAATCATCGAGGAGCCGTCGGTAGCCGTCAATCTTGACATCAGCCTGCGGCTGGACGGCCGGACCGCCCGCCGCGTCTATCTCGCGCCGGACCGGAAAGACCTGGCCTTCACCCAGTCCGGCGACCGGGTCTGCCTCCGCCTTGATGTCCTGGTCGGGCAGGCGCTGATTGTCATAGAAGCCTGAGGCGACCGCAAGAAGCGCTTGCCAGGGCGCCAGAGCACACAGCCGTTTGCCGGCGCCCCGCCCGGAAACGCCCCCTCCGCGGCGTGGCGCGGGGCGGTCTCCAGGCATGAAACCGCCCGGTTGCCGTTTGCAATCATTTCCGCCACGGGTTATACTAAAGGGTAAGCGAGCATTGACGCCTCCAAACCTCTATTATTTTCAGCCAGGAATCCGCTCATGAAAACGACGTTACGCATGGCTGCCTTGGCATGGCTGCTGGCCATGACCCCGTTTGTGCTCGGCCAAGTCCGGACCACAAGCTGGGTCAGGACGTTCAACTATTCCGGCAATGGCATTGCCCAGACCGACACCTTCACGCTTGCTCCAGGCGAATGGCGCATCCACTACCGCCCCTACGGCCGCGGGCCTTTTTCCGTCATTCTGCGAGACACCGCCTCGGGCTTGAACAAGCGCCTGACCAACCAGATCGGGCCGAATGTCGTGTCCGGCTCCACCAGCGGCAGCGACGGCATCAAAGCGGCCTACCTGGTCGTGCAAGGCAGCGACGACGGCTGGCAGGTCTGGGTAGAACACTATCTGGACATGGTCGATGAATGGAATTTCCGGCAGAGCCAGACGCCGCGGAAAGCGCTGGAACGGCTTGGCTCCTGGACCGGCGAAGCCAATGAACAGACCGTGACCGTGCAGGTCGCGGCGCCGCACTGGCGCTTCAGCCACGAGCAGCTCGGGCCGGGCCGGCTGCGCCTCGACGTCTTTGACGCCACCGGCCAGTGCCTGCTGCGGACCTGCACGGCCGGCGGCGGACTGCGGGAAGCCTGGATCCACCAGAACGGCGAATTCACGGTCCGCATCAGCGCGATTGACACCCCGTGGATTTTTCACATCGACGCCCCGGAGATGCCAGCCGGAACACAGGACGAATGAACCTCGCGGCGTTTTGCCCGCCTGGCCCGCGTTCCGAAGGAGCGTCCGGCGGCCAAGGTTAGGTGAACGCCGCCGCCAGAGAAGCACCATGCCCTCTTCCCGCATTCACGCCCAGACGTTAGCCGAATTGAATCACTGCGTGGGCACGGCCCGGCGCAATGCCGCCTTCATTCATTTAGGCGAAGTCGCGCAGCCGGGCCCCTGGCAGGAAACCTGCCAGGGGCGATACGCCATGTACGCCTGCTGCCTGGAGCTGATTCAGGAAGTGCTGGCCACCACGGAAAAATCGTCACTCATGCACTGCATTCCCAAGCATGGACTCTGGGACCGCCCGGTTCTGCATTTCCTGCATCTGTTGCAACAATTGGCGCAAACTTTGTCCTACCTGGCGGGCCATGTCTCCAACGTCAAGGAGGAAGCCGAGCTTCTCGCCGAACACTTGGGACAGGACACGTTCACCCAGCTCAAGGCGACGTGCAATGACTTTGAACGGCATGAAAAAACGACGCTGCAGGCGTTCCTGCATGCTCCTCTGGTACTCCTCCGCCAGCTTCCGCTCGGTAATGTCATTGTACAAAACCTGGAACAGTCGATTACCGCTCCAAAGGACTTCTTTGCGGAAAACCCGCAGATGCCGGATGTCCCCG
>JAKLHU010000586.1 GCA_022709995.1 Verrucomicrobiota bacterium
ATCTCGTCCAGCGTCATCTGCGACTGGTAGCTGTAGGGCAGGCCCACGACGACCAGCCCGAAGTGCAGCAGGTTCGTGATCAGCGAGAACAGCGTCGTTTCCTGGCCGCCGTGCTGGCTGGCGACGCGGTGCGGGGCTTGGACTTGAGCGGACACATCTGGGAGAATCCGGCGCAGCTGGAGCCGGAGGAGGCCCGGCGCCGCCTGCGCTACTGGATCGACCTGGCGGCCGACAGCGGCCTGACCGACCTGGTCGTCCACGGCGGCCACCACGACGACCAGAGGCTCGGCCTGGCGAAAATGAAAGCCGCCATGGCGGCGGTGCTGCCGCGCGCCGAGGAAGTCGGCGTCCACGTCAACGTCGAAAACCATTATGCTTATGATTATCGCGACTGCCATGAGCTGTACAGCACCCCCGCGGAATTTGCGGATCTGTTCACGCTGCCTTCGCCGAATCTCGGGTTCTGCTTTGACACCGGCCATGGCAACATGACGAAAAACACCCCGGAGCTGCTGCGGGCCCTGCGGGGACGGCTGCGCTACGTCCATCTGGCCGACAACATGGGCGTCCACGACGACCATCTGATGTACGGCCGCGGCACCTTCCCCTGGCCGGACTTCTTCGAGGTGCTGGCGGAGATCGGCTTTGACGGCATCATCTGCGTCGAATTCCCGGTTCGCGACGACCTCGGGCCCTTCCGGGAATGCATGGCGGAGATGCGCCGCCGTTTCGGCAACGGCCGGCCGGTGCGGTGAGACGCGGCCGGCCCGCGGCAACAGGAAAGCAACGCTTGGGAAGACATTTCAGCAAGGCAAGGTTGGAGCACATGCACGAAATCAAGATTGGCTGGGCCTCGCGCGACGTTTCGACGACGGCCCCTCTGGACATTCCCGGGCAGTTCTACATGCGCATTTCCGAGGGGATCCATGATCCCATCACGGTCACCGCCCTGGTCCTCGACAATGGCGTTGACGTGGTCATCTTCCTGTCGGCCGATTTTGTCGCCATGCGGGCGTGCCTGGTCAAGGCGGTGCGGGCCAAAGTGGCGGCGCTGGATCCGTCGATTCCGGTCGAGAAGATCATCATGAGCGTCACCCACACGCACGAGGGCGCCAGCTACTATGAAACCAACAGCGCCGTCATGGCCAGCCCGAACCAGGTCCCCCATGACGGCGTGACCATCGCCTCCAGCGACGACTACCGGGAAGAGCTGTCCGGCAAGATCGCGGCGGCGATTGTGGAGGCGTATGGCAAGCGCGCCCCGGGCGGAATCGCATACGGATACAGCTATGCCGTCGTCGGCCACAGCCGTCGCGTCGTTTATTTCGACGACTTGTCGCAGCGTCCCGGCGCCGTTTCGACCGGCGGCACGATCGTGGCCGGCCACGCGGCCATGTACGGCAACACCAACGACCCCAATTTCAGCCATTACGAGGCCGGCGCCGACCATTTTGTCAATCTGTTGTACACGTTCGATCTCGCCGGCCGGCTGACAGGCGCCATTGTCAACGTGCCCTGCCCGTCACAGTGCTCGGAGCACATACGGCGGTTGTCCGGGGACTACTGGCATGACTTCCGGGTGCGTCTGCGCAAGCAGCACGGCAGTGTCTATGTGCTGCCGCAGTGCGCCGCCGCCGGCGACTTGTCGCCGCGGATCCTGCATGCCAAGGCGGCGCAGGAGCGGCGGTTCCGCCTCAAGTACGGCGAGGGCGGCCGCAAGGATCTGGACGAGCGCAAGGACATCGCCGAGCGTCTGCTGGCGGCTTTCAACGAGGCGCTGCCCTGGGCGGCGAAGGACATTCAGACCAGTTTGGCGCTTGGGCACGTGGTCAAGACCATTACGCTGGAGCGGCGCCTCATCAG
>JAKLHU010000587.1 GCA_022709995.1 Verrucomicrobiota bacterium
CTTTTTTTAAGTTATGAAATATTTCAGTACCCATTTGCATAGCATGTGTAAAACTCGTTGCTTTAACCGGCATAATCATAAATTCCTGAAAAGCGATTGGAGCATCAGAATGTGATCCGCCATTGATGATGTTCATCATCGGCACTGGCAGGCGCACGGCCCCGACGCCGCCAAGATATTGATAAAGGGGCAGACCGGCGGCCAAGGCGCCGACGCGGGCGGTGGCCATGGAGACGCCAAGGGTCGCGTTCGCGCCCAGCTTGCTTTTGTTGACCGTCCCGTCCAGCTCCAGCAGCCGCAGATCGAGGGCCCGCTGGTCAAAGACACGGCTACCAATCAGCGCCGGGGCAATTACGTCATTGACATTGCGCACGGCCTGCAAAACGCCTTTGCCGCCGTAGCGCTTCTGGTCGCCGTCGCGCAGTTCCACCGCTTCATTCTCACCCGTGGAGGCGCCGGACGGCACGGCCGCCGCGGCTTCCAGGCCGTTGCTCAGGCGGCAGCTCACCCGCAGAGTGGGATTGCCCCGGGAATCAAGGATCTCCAAGGCGCGCAAATCGACAATCGTCGTGGTGTTCATGGCTTTTGATCCTTATGGGCTTGGGTTGTAAATAGATCCATTTATGACTGTCATCGACGGCACGCGGCTTTGACAACCGCTGTTGCCAAAAAGTTTCCCGTTCGACCCGGGACGGCGCGACTGCCATAAAACCACGGCGGTGCGGGGGGCGGGGACGTTGGCATAGGACGTATGAGACATATAAGACGTATGAGACGGCACATAGGACTATGGGACGAATACGCCTTTGGGCTGTTGCAGTCGCCCGAAGCGGAACTGAAACCTAAAACAAGGCGTATTGGTCATTTACGTCCCTTGCGTCTTATTCGTCCATTGGTGAAAAATGCATTTTCCTTTTGGTTCTGGCCTGTTTCCGCTTGACATGACGCGTCGCAACAGTCATCTTATGCCTGCTACATTTTGATCAAGGCATTTTGGCCACGCGGCGGTCTGGAATCCCGCTTTCCGGCGTGGTCGGTCCCGGTCGTCAACGGGTCATGTTGGCCAGACGTCGATAATCCATGCAGTCAGAAAGGCGCAAGAGCATGAAACAGTTAGCGATGTGGAGCGCGGCGGCGGTGCTGGCGGCGACGACGCTGGTTTGCGGCCAGCCCGCCGAGGCGCCCTTGACGCCGGAGGGCTGGCAGCAGCTCCGGCAATCCCTGGGCTCGAAGCAGAACCCCTACCGGATTCTCGTCGACAAAGTCCTCATGGCCAGCAACGGCTGGGTCATGACTCCGGAACACGTGGCGGAAATCAAGGCGACGGGCTTCAATGCGGTCGTGCCGCGCATCGGCGCCGATGACAATGCCCGCGTCGAACGCGTGGCCCGCATGGCCGCCGAACAGGGCATGTTCTACCTGCCGTGGATTCGCGGCACCCGCGAGGAAAAAGGCGATCCGAGCCTGCGGGCGACGGATGCGCGGGGGCGTCATGGCAATCTGGCCAGCCCCAACGCCGACGCGCTCTGGAACTACTGGGAAGACCGCGTCCTCTTCTATGCCAAGCTCGCCGCCGAAGTGCCCTCCGTCCTCGGCGTTTTCCTCGATTTTGAAAATTACGACACGGTCAAAATTGGCGGCGGCATGTGCTACACGCTGTCGTACGACGAGCCGATCCTGCGGCGATTCTGCGAAGCCGCCGGACTGGCCCTGCCGAATCCCCTGCCGGAAGACCGCGCCGAATGGCTGGAGCGGCAGAAGCAGACCCAGGCCTTCCAGGATTTCCAGGTCAACGGCTGGAGAAGCCGAGCCCGTGCCTTGCGCCAGGCGGTCGATGCCATCGCCCCGCATTTC
>JAKLHU010000588.1 GCA_022709995.1 Verrucomicrobiota bacterium
AGGTGTCATCGTCGTCGTCGAAGTCGTCGTCCTCGTCGTCGTCCTCGTCATCGTCGTCGAAGTCGTCGTCCTCGAGTTCGTCGTCTTCTTCTTCGTACATTTCGTCGAGCTCGTCCTCGTTCAGTTCATCGATGTCGTCTTCGTCTTCGTCATTGTAGTCGCTGAAGTCGTTGAACAGTTTGGACGGGAGGACCAATTGTCCGCATTCCGGGCAGGCGCCATCTTCTTTTTCGACTTCGCTGACTAAAACTTTGCATTCGCAATGAGGGCATTTAATGGTTTCATGGGCCATGGTATTGTCCTTGCTTTACGGGTGATGACATCATATCGGTTGCAGGTGGGAAAAAAGCTCGCCAAACAATAATGCCTGCACCGGAAAATTCCTGCCGCCGGGCGAGTTTTTTCTGAAACCGCGGGGGGCCTGGCGGCGGTCGGCTGGCGGCAACCATCGACGGCCGGCTGGAATTTCCGCACGGCCAAGGAGGCGGGCCAGGCTGGTCGATGACGCCGATCAGCCGTTTTCTTCCTTGGGCATGGACATCAGGAATTCGACATTGGTCGGTTTCGACTTGACGACGCTGATGATCCGCTCCATGGCGTCATTGATGGGCATGTCGCCGATGGCGCGGCGCAGCCGCCACATCCGGTCGAGCTCATCGGGGTGGACCAGGAGTTCTTCGCGCCGTGTGCCGCTCTTCTCGATGTTGATGGCCGGGTAGATGCGCTTGTCGACCAGGTGGCGGTCGAGATGCAGTTCCATGTTGCCCGTGCCTTTGAATTCCTCGAAGATGACGTCATCCATCCGGCTGCCGGTGTCGATGAGGGCCGTGGCCAGAATAGTCAGGCTGCCGCCGTGCTCGATGTTTCGGGCGGCGCCGAAAAAGCGCTTGGGCTTGTGCAGCGCGTTGGCGTCGACGCCGCCGGAGAGGATGCGCCCGCTGTGCGGCTCAATGGTGTTGTAGGCCCGGGCCAGGCGGGTGATGGAATCCAGAAGGATGACGACATGGCGGCCGTGCTCCACCAGGCGCTTGGCCTTCTCAATCACCATTTCCGCCACTTGCACATGCCGGTCCGGCGGCTCGTCAAACGTCGAACTGACGATTTCCGCGTCCACGACCCGCTTCATGTCCGTCACTTCCTCGGGGCGCTCGTCAATCAGCAGGATGATCAGGGTGATGTCGTTGTTGTTGACCAGGACGCTGTTGGCGATTTTTTGCAGGACGACGGTCTTGCCGGTGCGCGGCGCCGCGACGATGAGACCGCGCTGCCCGCGCCCGACCGGCGTCACCAGGTCGATGATGCGCGTCGTCAGCTCGTTCTTGTCCCGCTCCAGGATGAGCCGCTGGGTCGGGAAATACGGCGTCAGATTTTCGAACGGGACGATTTCCTTTTTGCGGTTCGGCGCTTCGTCGTTGATGGTTTCGACTTTCAACAAGGCGAAGAAGCGTTCGCGTTCCTTGGGCTGGCGGATTTGGCCGAAGACGGTATCGCCGGTGCGCAGTCCGAAGCGCCGGATCTGGGTCGGGCTCATGTAGACGTCTTCCGGGCAGGCCAGGTAGCTCGCCGTCGGGCTGCGCAGAAAGCCGAAGCCGTCGCCGGTCACTTCCAGAACGCCGCCGCCGAACATGACGCCGTTGCGGTCAATCCCATTGGCGCGGAGAATTTCAAACAGCAGGTCATGGCGGGACATGACCGCCGTGTTTTCGATTTTGAAGTCTGCGGCCAGGCGCATCAGGGCGGCTGTTTCCATTGTGCGCAGTTCGTTCAAATTCATCAGGTTGGGATTATCCTTGTCGCGCGGGTCGACGATCATGGCCTGGTCCTGCAGGTCACGCGGGTCCGGTCTCTGGGAC
>JAKLHU010000589.1 GCA_022709995.1 Verrucomicrobiota bacterium
CGCCACCGAAGCCGCCACCGCCATAGCCGCTTCCGGGCCGCATCCAGGAATGGCGCCGGCCTAGCACCGATTGCATGAAAATCACCAGTCCAAAGAAGATGAAGATCATGATTTTCAGGAAGACCATGGTCTTGTCATTCATCTGTTGGTACGACGGCGCTGCCGCCAGAGGTTTGAGGGCCTCGACGTTGATATCGAGCTGGTACTCTTCGGCGACGGCACGGCCGATGGCCAGAAAGGCGTCATAGATGCCCTTACTGTAGTTTTTTTCCGCCCAGGCCGGGAGGGCCAGCTCGTCCAGGATGCGGCCGCATTTGCCATCGGGCAGCGCTCCTTCCAGGCCATAGCCGACTTCGATGCGGACGCGTCCGGAGCGATCTGCCAGGACGCTCTCCTGGTTGACCAGCAGCAGAACGCCGTTGTTCTTTTTTTGGTCGCCGATTCCCCAGGCCTGGAACAGCGCATGCGCGTAGTCGTCCAGGACTGCTCCGTCCAAGGACGTCACGGTAACCAGGACGACTTCGGCGTCGGAGGCGTCTTTCAAGGCCTTGCCCAGGGCGCGGAGCTGATCCGCCTGGCTGGAGGAAAGCATGCCGGCGAAGTCGAAGATGAAGGAGTTTTCGGCCGGTCGGGCCGGGATGGCCGCGGTCGCCGTCACGGCGATGGCCAGGGCGCAGGCAACGGCATAGAGCATTTGGCGGATCATGGCGAAGGCCTCTCGGCTGGGACGGCAGCGGTTTCCGTGATGAATTTCTTGCAGGCGTCGAAGGTCGCCTGCACTTCCTGGTCTTCGGGGTGATGGGCGGCGAATTTGACCAAGTCGCAATGGCGCAGAAAATCGGCCAACAGGTCTTGGTGTGGCTTGGCCAAGGTGTCTCTGCTTTGTCCCAGTCCGCCGAGGAATTCCTCGGTGGTCTGTTCGGGCGCCCGCCATTGGAAACGATTCTCAATATACTCCCGCAAAATGGCGGAGATGCGATTGTAGAACACTTTTCGCTCGCCGCGGCCGACCAGGTCTTCCGCGATCAGTTCGCGCAGGGCGGCGAGGGCGAGGACGTGGGCCGGGATGGGCGGCGCGGCCTCGGCCAGGCGCTGGCGGCGGCGGCGCCAGAGCAGGAAGGCGCCGAAGGCGGCCACGACCGCCGCGCCGCCGCCCCACCACCACCAACGCCGGCCGCGACTCGGCGGTTCCAGGCGGTCGGCGGGAACCAGGGCCGACGCATCGTCGATATCCAGCTTTTGCCAGACTTCCTCGGCCGGCATGGTCACTTCAATTGGAATCTTCTCCGTTTCGACCGCATGCACCTTGGCCTGCCCGCCGGCGGCCGCGGCCGCGGCCTTGGCCGTGAACCGGAAGGTCATCGGCTGAATGGCATGTTCCGCGGCGATCATCGGCTCGAGGACGTATTCACGCGCATAGAGCATGGTGCTGCGCTCGGTCAAGCGCGGGGTTTCAAAGCGCACGTCGGGCTTCATGAACTGCCCGGTGCCCTCGTCGAATTTGGGCAGTTCGACGGCGTAGTCCTCGGGCGCCTCGGCCTCTAGGCGCAGGGTGGCGGTTTCCGTGATGTCAAGACGGGACCGGTCCAGGCGCAGCCGCACCAGCAAGGGGCCGAGCTCAATCTTCTGTTCCACCGGCCGGGCCGGATCCTCGACCGGAGCGCCGCCTGACGCCGCCTTCGGGCCGGCGCCGTTTTGTCGGCAGCCGGACGCCAGCAGCAGCGTTGCGAGGACAGCCAGCGAAAACAGCGCCAGCCAGCGGCGCCGTCCGGAGAGCCAGAGTCGGCGCCGGCAGGAAAAAGGCAAGTAGTGTACGGCGGGCATGGTCATGTCTTGATCTGCGTTTAGTCCTT
>JAKLHU010000059.1 GCA_022709995.1 Verrucomicrobiota bacterium
ACGGTTTCCGGGAGGTCGAGTTGCCGGCCGCGTTGCTGGGCCTGGCGCCGGACGCCGGTTACCGCATGTATGACTTCTGGGAGGAGACATACCGCGGCGTCTACCAGGGCGGCCGCCGCGTGCAGGTGGCGGGCAACAGCGCCGCCGTTTTCCGACTGGAAGAACAGCGCCCGCACCCGTGGATTCTGTCCACCGACCTGCATGTGCTGCAGGGCGAGGCGGAGTTGGACGAGGTCAGCTGGAACCCGGAGACGATGACGTTGCAGGGACGGATGATGCGCGCCGCCGGCGAACAGGGCAATCTGTTCGTCATTGCCCCGGACGGCTTCCGCGAGCGCCATGCCAACCGCGGGCTCGTCGTCGCCAAGTCGGCCCTGGATGACAGCCTGGTCATCCGGAAGCGGCTTCATTTTCAGCAGGACACCGAGGCCTGGAGCCTCGAGTTCGACCGCTGGAAGTAAGCCCGGGAATAACAGGACAGAGGCATCGTAGTGGACTGTCCACAGTCCACTGTCCACTTTACGCGAAGAAGTCGACGCCGGCCTGGAAGATGCCCTGGCCGTGGACGCCGGGGATGTTGCGGGAGATAAAGGTGTCGATGCCGCGTTCGCTGTGGCCCATTTTGCCGAGGACGCGTCCATCCGGGCTGGTGATGCCCTCGATGGCGGCGATGGAGCCGTTGGGGTTCCAGGGCATGTCCGCCGCCGGTTTGCCGTCGGGTCCGGCATATTGGAAAGCCACCTGGCCCTTGGCGAGCAGTTCCCGCACGTGTTCGGGGGCGGCGAAGAATCGTCCTTCGCCGTGGGAGATGGCGATGGCGTGGACGTCGCCGGGCTGGCAATAGCGCAGCCATGGCGAGAGGTTGGCGGTCACGACGGTGTCGATGGTGGTGGCCACGTGCCGGCCGATGGAGTTGAAGGTCAGGGTCGGGTCGTCCGGCGAGAGTTGCGGCCGGATTTCGCCATAGGGCACCAGGCCGAGTTTGATGAGGGCCTGGAAGCCGTTGCAGATGCCCAGGACGAGGCCGTCGCGGTCCTTCAGCAGTCCGGTGACGGCGGCGGCCACTCGGGGATTGCGGAAGGTCGTCGCGATGAATTTGCCGGATCCATCCGGTTCGTCGCCGCCGGAGAAGCCGCCGGGGAAGGCGATGATCTGGGCGTTGGCGATGGCCTTGGCGAGGTGGGCGACGGTGTGTTCGATGTCGGCGGCGGATTTATTGCGGACGACGAAGCTGTCGACGACGGCTCCGGCCCGTTCGAAGGCCCGCTGGGTGTCGTATTCGCAGTTGGTGCCGGGGAAGATCGGTATGAAGACGCGGGGCCGGGCCGTGGTTTTGCCTTTGCACCGGCGCGGGGCCGGGCCGGTTTGGGGCTGCCAGGGCGGGGGCGGCGTCGGGGCGGCGGCCGCCCGGGTGGGGAAGACTTTTTCCAGCGGCTCCTGCCAGGCGGCGGCGGCCTCGGCCAGCCCGATGGCGGTTGTGCCGACGCGGATGACGGGGTTGGCGGTGGTGCGTCCCAGGGGGATGGCGCCGTCCAGGCCTTCCGGGCCCAGGCCAGGCCGGGCTTCGATGATAATGGCGCCGTAATCCGGGGCGAAGAGTTTTTCGGCAAGCCATTCCGGTTCGAAGTCGAAGCCGAGCCAGTTGCCGAAGCACATTTTGCTGATGGTGGCGGCGATGCCGCCTGGTCCGACCGTGTGGGCGGCGGCGATTTGGCCGGCGTGGATCCAGCGTTTCAGGCGGCCGAATTGCCGGCGCAGGCGTTCGAAGTCCGGCAGGTCGTGGTGGTCGCGGGGGGCGGGGAGCAGCAGCACCTGGTCGCCGGCGCCTTTGAATTCGGGGCTGATGACGCGTCTGGCCAAGGTCGGGGCGACGGCGAAGGCGACCAGGGTCGGCGGCACGGAGAGATGTTCGAACGTGCCGGACATGGAGTCTTTGCCGCCGATGGCCGCGGTGCCGAATTCCAGCTGGCCGCGCAGGCCGCCCAGCAGGGCCGCCAGGGGCTTGCCCCATTTTTCCGGGTCGTCGCCCAGGCGTTCGAAATATTCCTGGAAGGACATGCGGACGTCGTTCACGTCGCCGCCGGCGGCGGCGATTTTGGCGTTGGCCTCGACGACGGCGAAGAGGGCGCCGTGGAACGGGCTCCATTCGCTGAGCCAGGGGTTGAAGCCGTGGCTCATCAGGGTGCACGTGCCGGTGCGTCCGGCGACCGGGAGTTTGGCGGCCATGGCCTCGTTCGGGGTCAGGCGGGTCTTGCCGCCATACGGGCTGAGGACGGTCGCGGCGCCGACGGTCGCGTCAAACCGTTCGACCATGCCTTTCTGGGAGCAGACATTGAGGTCGCGGAGGTTGTCCAGCCAGTCCTGCGCCAGGGTCGAGCCGTCCTGTTTCCAGGCCGGCCGGCGGGTGAAGAAGTTGTTGTCCGGGTCCGGCGCCGTGACGAAGGCCTCGGCGTGCTGGGTGACGCCGTTGGTGTCGAGGAAGGACCTGGCCAGGGAGATGATGGTCTGGCCGCGCCAGGTCATGGTCAGCCGCGGCTCCGCGGTCACCTTGGCGACCGGCGTGGCCTCGAGGTTCTCGGCCTGGGCGAGAGCGATGGCCGTGGCGATGTTTTCCGGCGCGATGACGCAGGCCATGCGCTCCTGGGATTCGGAAATAGCCAGCTCGGTGCCGTCCAGACCGTCGTATTTTTTGGGGACCTGGTCCAGGTCGACGGCCAGACCAGGGGCGAGTTCGCCGATGGCGACGCAGACGCCCCCGGCGCCGAAGTCGTTGCAGCGCTTGATCAGGGTCGAAAAGGCCGGGTTGCGGAAGAGGCGCTGGATGTTTCGTTCCGTGAGCGGGTTGCCCTTTTGGACCTCGGCTCCGCATTGCCGCAGCGATTCGCCGGTATGGGCTTTGGAGGAGCCGGTGGCGCCGCCGCAGCCGTCGCGGCCGGTGCGGCCGCCGATGAGGAGGATGACGTCGTCGGGGGCGGGCTGGGCGCGGACGACATTGGCTTTGGGGGCAGCGGCGATGACGGCGCCGAGTTCCATGCGTTTGGCGACATAGCCGGGGTGGTAGATTTCCTGGACTTTGCCAGCCGCCAGACCGATCTGGTTGCCGTACGAGGAGTAGCCGGCGGCGGCAGTGGTGGTGATTTTCCGCTGGGGCAGTTTGCCGGGCAGGGTGTCGGCGATGGGCGTGCGGGGGTCGCCGGCGCCGGTGATGCGCATGGCCTGATAGACGTAGGAGCGGCCGGAAAGCGGGTCGCGGATGGCGCCGCCCAGGCAGGTGGCGGCGCCGCCGAACGGCTCGATTTCGGTCGGGTGGTTGTGGGTTTCGTTTTTGAACATCACCAGCCAGTCCTGGAGTTCGCCGTCGACGTCGGCCTGGATGGCGATGGAGCAGGCGTTGATTTCCTCGGAGGCGTCGAGGTTGTCGAGTTTGCCTTGGCGTTTCAGTTCTCTGGGGGCGATGGTGGCCAGGTCCATGAGGCAGAGGGTGCGGTCCTGGCGTCCCAGTTCCTGGCGGAGGCGGCGGTATTCCTTGTAGGCGGCCAGAACCGGCGTGGCCAGGCTGCCCAGCTCGAATTCGACGCTGTCGATGCTGGTGTGGAAGGTCGTATGCCGGCAGTGGTCGGACCAGTAGGTGTCGATGACGCGCAGTTCGGCAAAGGTCGGAGGGCGCTTTTCCTGGGTGCGGAAATACTGCTGGCAGAAGGCGAGGTCGGCCGGCGTCATGGCCAGGCCGAGGTCGCGGGTCATGGCGGCGAGGGCGGCGGCGTTGAGGTCAAGGAAGCCGGCCATCACCGGCACCGCCGGCGGCGCCGCCGTTTCCAGCTCCAGGGAGAGCGGCTTTTCCAGGGCGGCTTCCCGGCTTTCCACGGGGTTGATCAGATAGTGCTTGATTTTTTTCACGTTGTCGCGGCTGATTTTGCCGGTCAGCCGGTAGACGGTGGCGGTCCGGACCAGTGGCCGGTCCTTCTGGGTCAGGAGCTGGATGCACTGGGCGGCCGAGTCGGCCCGCTGGTCGTATTGGCCAGGCAGGGATTCGACGGCGAAGGTCGTTGTTTTGGGCTTGGCCGGCGCGTCGTCGTCATAGGTGATGTCGCAGTTCGGCTCCGAAAGCACGCTGTCGCGGGCGGCGGCGTA
Source organism: Verrucomicrobiota bacterium (assembly GCA_022709995.1). Classification (GTDB taxonomy): domain Bacteria; phylum Verrucomicrobiota; class Lentisphaeria; order Oligosphaerales; family Oligosphaeraceae; genus JAAZKI01. Next base: position 4,132 of record JAKLHU010000059.1, read on the forward strand.
TTCCGCGTCGCTGATGCCGGAAAGGTCGTAGCGCTTGAGGATGCTCACGGACTGCAATTCGGCGAGGCCGAGGTTTTCCCTCAGGTCGGCGAGGAGCTGCCGGGCCTCGACATCGAAACCGGGGCGCTTTTCAACCAACAATCGTCTGACGACTTCCATGCTCTATGTTCTCCGGGAGTAGTGGACTAGTGGACGTTAGTGGACATTAGTGGACATTAGTGGACATTAGTGGACTAGTGGACTAGTGGACGTTAGTGGACCAATGCTTTTTGTTCAAGGGTTCGTTTTGGCTTCGGGCGACTCCGATGACCCAGGTGCCTGTTGTTCTATGCGCCGTCCCATACGTCTTATGCGTCCCATACGTCCTATCCCAGCGTTCTATAGGTCTCATGTTTCCAGCCTGCGTAACGCATACGTGAAGAGCATGCGACAGATGGGACATAGTGCGGTCTCGACGGCGGCGCCGCCGGGGGGGTCAATACGAGAAGACGGACAGGTCGTTTTTGATTCGGTTGGCGTCTTCGAGCCATTGCCACAGCGTTTCCGGGACCTTGAGGATTTGTCGGCACTGGGTCAGGATCGCGGTTTCCCGGGCGTCCTTGGTGCCGTCCACCGCGGCCAGGTCGAGAAGATTGGCCAGTAGGCATTTCTTTTGTTCGAGGGTGAATATTTTATCGATGGTCTGGAAGAGTTCCTCCAGAGAGCAGGCCTTGAGGACGCGCCGTCCCTGGACGATGCATTCGCGTTGTTCGAAGATGCGGCTGATGGTCGTCAGTTCGCTGTCGGTCATGGCGTTGTCGGCGTGGGCCAGGGCGAGCATGGCGGCGGCGAAGTAGACCACGTTGGGCTGGTAGGTGTGTTCATGCGGGCGGGCGAAGGTCCGGGGGGCCTTTCGGGCGGGCGTTTCCGGCAGGGGCGGCGGCGTGTCCGGCAGGGGCGGCGGGCCGTTCACGGCGGCATCCAGCGGCGGGCGCTGGCCGCGCAGGCGTTCGGCGAGCGGGCGGTCCTGCCGGGCAAACGGCAAAAGCCACGTTTCGTCGACGGTTGCCAGGCAGATGTCGGCGCCGAAGGGCTGGTCGCGGATTTCCAGGCCGGTCACTTCGCGCCAGTCGAAGCGCAAACGCTGCGGGGCGGTTTCGGGCTGGCGGCCGAGAAAGACGATGCCTTCGGACCACGTCGCCAGCCAGCCTTCCCCCGCCTGGCCGGACAAGGTGCGAAAAACCCGCAGAGCGGCGGAGGGATACAAGTGGCCGCTCTGCTGCCGGAACAATTTTTGCAACGACCAGGGAAGGGGCATGAACAGAGTTACGCAGGGGTTGGCGGAGCCGGGAGAATCACTTCATGAAGGCCGCTGCCGACAGTTTTTTCAGCAGTGGGGCGCATTTGCGGGCGGATTCCAGGCGTCCTTCTTCGACGAGGCGCATGTAGGTGGCCAGGACTTCGTGGTGGGCTTCGCAGGTGAGCAGGTTGCGCAGGGGCATGAGCTTCTTGTTGGGGGCGGGGGCGTCGAAGTCGGCCGCCGTCCAGGCCGGGTTAGTCAGGGTCTTGGCGTAGCCGCTGTTGGCGGCCCAGCATTCGTGGAAGGCGATGATTTTGTCCCAGTCCTTGAGGGGCTCGGAGATTTTTTTCATATAGGCGTAGAAGCCGTCGCGCTGTTTGCCGGCGAGTTGCCTGATGCTGCTGCCGTCGGCGGCGAAGGTCGTCGGAAAGAGTTGCAGTCCGCAGACGCCGTCGGCGTCGATGTCAAAGCGGACGAGGGTGCCGAGGAGCCAGAAGTCTTCGGGGGCGTAGGCGCGGTCTTTCGGCCAGGGGAAATAGAAGTTTCCGGGGCAGTAGACGATGGCGCTGCCGTTCCAGTTTTCGACGCCCTGGGCGCAATGGGTGTGGATGTTGACGACGATGTCGGCGCCGGCGTCGGCAAAGGCGCGGGACATGTTGACGACTCTGGGGCTGGGGATGGGGTTGTGTTCGTTGCCGCCATGGGTGATGACGACGCAGCAGTCGACCTGGGGCGCGAGCTGGAGAATCTGGCTGATGTTGAAGCAGGGCGACAGGGGCGCGGCGCCGGGCTTGGCCGGGCCGGCGCCGCCGAATTCGTTTTCGGCGACGTTGAGGATGCCGATCTTGATGCCGTTGGTTTCGACGATCAGGGGTTGGCGGGCCGCGTCGAGATCGGCGCCGGCGCCGACGGTTTTGAAGCCGTTGGCCTGCAGGGTGGCGATCGTTTCCAGGACCGGCTCCGTGCCGAAGTCGCCGATGTGGTTGTTGGCCAGGAGGGTCACGTCGCCGCCCCAGGCGTGCAGGAAATCGACGACGTCGGGGTGGCATTTCAAGTTGGGGCCGCTTTTGACGATCGGGGTTTCGGCGGTGGTCAGCGGGGTTTCGAATTGGATCATGGACAAGTCGGCGGCGCTGAACACGTCCTGCAGGTCGGCGAGGATGTCGTCGGACTTGCCTTGGCGGATGAATTCTTCGCCGGTGGCTCTTGGGCAGCAGTCGCCGGCGACCAGGATGGCGGCGCGCCGGTCGCCTTTTGGTTTGCGGATGGTCAGGGTGCCTTGAGCATTGATGATTCGCATGGCGGACTCCGAATGAATGGGGCTGAAGATGGGTCAAAGGAGATGTTCTGAGGTCATCATGGCCGGTTGCCGACGTTGAATTCGAGGTCGTCAATAAAAACCGTGAACGTCTTTGCTGTCGCGGTGATGCGCGGGTGGAAATCGACGACGAATTGGAACGGGGCGTCGAGGACCCGGTTTTTGTCGCCGCCGCGGATGGCTGGGGGGGTAGCGGTCAGGTCCCAGTCGAGGTCGCGCCAGCCCTGCCAGTCGATCTTGGCGGCCTTGCCCTGGAAGATTTCGCCGCGGGCGTCGCGGAAGCGCGGGGTGAAGGGGGTGCCGCAGTTGCCGCCGAACATTTTGAAGCGCACCCGGATGACTTTGGCGCCGTCTTCCCCCAGGCGTTGCGAGAAGAGCTTGATCATCCAGGTCTCGCGCTCCTGGGCCGGGAAGGCGGCGTGCAGGCGGAGCGAGCGCTGGCCGGAAACGGCCTGCTCCGTGGAAAGTTCGGCCGTCGCCGGCAGCCGATTGCCGTCCGCCATTTTTTCTGGTTCCGGGTAGACGAGGTTCCAGGGATTGCTGTTTTCGAAGTCGTACTTGCACCAGCCGTCGTCCGTCGCGGCGGGCAGGGGAACGGATTGCGGTGGCACCGGCGCGGGCGGGGCGGCGGCGGCCAGGACGGGCGGGGCGGCGGCCGACGTGGCGGCGACCGACGCGGTGGCGACCGACGCGGTGGCGACCGACGCGGCGGCGGGGGCGGGCGGGGCTGGGGTCGATGGGCTCAGTGGCAGGGCGGCCGTGCGGTCGGGGCCGGCGACCTGGTCTCGGTCCAGGAAGCGGACGACGGGCTCGGAGAACTGGTACGCGTCATCATGTTTCGGGGCGGCGAGGACGGAATCCTGGTCCTGGGCGGTGGCCGCCTGGAACTCGGCCAGGGCGCCGGCGGCATAGTCGCTGGCGCCGACGGTGAAGCGGCCGGGATGATAGGCGTTGGCGGCGGCGACGTACTTGGCGGTGGCCGCGACCTGGACCTCCTTGTCAACGCCGTTGGCGACGATGGTGGCCAGCAGGTGCAATTCGGCGTTGTCCTGCACGACCAGGCCGGTCTTGCCGCCGAGGATGGCGCAGTGGCTGACGACGGTCTTGCCGTTGCCGGCGGCGACGAAGGCGGGGGCGTCGGGGGCGCCGATGACGACGACGTTCTTGAAGAAGAAAAGGCCGTTTTCCATGGGATTGCCGGGCGCGTAGCCGAGGCCCCGGGCCCGGTCGGACTGGTTCGGACCTGGGGGCCGCCATTGTTGCGGACGACCGCGTCTTCCAGGCTGCGGGCGCCGCCGAGGAAATGGACGCCGGTCAAGCGGTTGTCTTCGACTAACACGCCCTGGTACCAGGAGCGCGAGGCGGTGACATCCTGGATGCCGTAGTTGTTGCCGTGGAAATGGCCGCCGCGGACCATGGCGGCGACGTCCTCGTGAATGGAAAAGCCGTCGTCGCCGTTGTAGCGGGCGGTGATGTTTTCGAAGAACAGCCCGCGGCAGTAGCCGTGGATGTTGAAGCCGTCGTTGGAGAAGTATTCCGCGGTCAGGTTGCGGACGGTGAGGTAGCTGCGGTTGGCGAGGGCGATGCCGGCGGCGCGGCCGGTGACTTGCAGACCGAGTCCGGCCGGGGTGCGGCCCGGCTCGCAGCGGACGTACAGCCCGTCGGTGGTGCAGATGGCTTCGCCGGGCCGCAGGCTTTCCGGCTTGGCGCCGCGCGGCAGGGGCGTCCGGGCACGGTCGACCAGATAGGGCGCCAAGGCGCCCCATTTGATCTTGCTGGTCTGGAAGAACAGGCCGTCGCCCCGGTCTTGCCATGCGTCTTCGGGAACGGCCATCAGGCCGCTGATGACGGCGCCGTTGCCTTCGACGGTGATCGGCTGCGCCGGCGTGCCGTCGACCGGAAACGTGATGCTCTCATAGAACGTCTGGCCGGGCGCGAGCCAGAGCGTGTCGCCTGGACCGAGCTGGCTGGTCGCGGCGGCGATCGTCTGCTTGGCGGTCGCGGCCGTCAGCCCGTCCTGGCTGTCCTGGCCATTCTGGCCGTCGACATGGACGGTCTTGGCCGCCAGCGCCAGCACCGCGAAAAGAACAACGGAAAAAAGAAGTTTTTGCATGGTGGGAATGGTGGTTTTGCAGGTTAGGGTTGGCAATGCAACACGCGCCTGGAGCTGCTCTTGGAGAAGACGCGCGGGCGGTTTTTGC
>JAKLHU010000590.1 GCA_022709995.1 Verrucomicrobiota bacterium
ATTGAAGGCGGAGACGTAGGCGCCGTCGGGATTCGGGCCGTTGACATAGAGGCTGCCGGTGAAGGTGCGGCGGATGCTGTCGCCGAGAATGGTCAACCCGCCCGTGCGCGACAACGTCAGCGGATTGAACGGATTCGACAGCGGGTACTCGAAATTCGTCTCTGACAGCATACTGAGGCGCTTCTGCTCCTGGTCCACGGTCAGATAGCGCAGGGTATAGGAAGACCAGTGGGGTTGATAGAGAAAGGCCAGCTTGCAGCCGTCCGGGGTGATGTCAAACGAATACTCACTCGCCATGTCGGAATAGGAAATGATCTGCCGGCCGAATTCCGGGAAGATCACATCCAGGCCTTCGGTGTGCATGTAGAAGATCCGGTTGCCGTCCTCCGAGACCCGCACCCGCTGGTAAGTCGTTTCGCGGTTGCCGCCGCGGATCCGGCCGCGCGGGCCGACGAAGTCGATGGGGCTGCCGTCCACGGCGGACAGCTGCACAGCCAGGGCGGCCGGCAGGTTGCCGTCCCCGTTGGCCTGGCTGCACAAGAGCAGCTTGCGGCCAGAGGGGTCGAAGCGCAGGGACGAGAAATTGCCGGTGAGATGTTTGTAGCTCAAGGTCGTGGCCCAGAGCAGATTGCCGTTGTCCTGGTACATGCGCAGATAGCGGTTGCCGTCGCGCGTGGAGATCACCGCGAAGCGGGTGCCGTCCTTCGAGATGGCGGTGCCCAGACAGCTTTCGCCGGACAGCGACACGGTGCTGACCGGGTCGGCCACGCCCATCCGCCATAGGCTGATGGTGGCGTCCGTGCTGCTGGTCAGCATGACCATGCCATTGGCCGCGAAGTTCGCGCCGGTCACCTGCTGGCTGTGCCCGGACAGCGTCCGCACAATCTCGCCGGTCGCGGCCCGCAGCAGATACGCGAATTTGTCCGCCGAGCCGACCAGGACATACTGGCCGGTGGGGTCGTAGTCGGCCACGTTGAGCTGGGCGGTGACGCCGCTGGTGCCGCGGACGAATTCCCAGAGGGTGTTGCCGGTGGTCAAATCGAGGAGCATGCCCTTGCCCTCGGTGACGATAAACAGCTTGGTCGCGTCGGGCGACGGCACCGCATAGCGGACCAAGAGGTCGGCAAACAAGTTGTTTTCCATGACCGCCGTTTCCGGGTTCCAGACGTAGACGGCGCCGTCGCGGGTGACGGTGACGACGGTCTCGGCGCCGGCCGTGTTGACCGAAAAGCCGGCATACTGCACCGTGTCGAAATGCTTGTGGAACATCTGCAGCGGCGTGTTGCTGGCGGCATCAAAGAGGAAGGCGGTGCCGGAGGAATACCCCAGGACAATTTGGCTGCCGTCCGGGCTGTAGCAGCCGGTGACCGTGTTGCCGCCCGGGCTGCGGTAGCCCAAAGTCCAATTCGTCTGCAGGGCCGCTTCCGGCAGTTCCGGCCGGTACACCGCATGCCGGACCGGCGACACGCCGCCCTCGACCAGGTCGTGGCTCGGCACGGTGACGCCGTCCCGCGTGAGGGTGATGGTGAACGTGTCGTCGTTGGCCAGGTTGGCGATGTCGGCGACCAGGATGAAGTCCCCGCCCGCGGACATGAACGACTGGTTGAAAGTCAACGCGCCCGTGCCGTCTTCCGCCGCGACGGCGGCGCTGCCGGCGCCGCCGACCAGCGTCGTCTCCCAGGCGTCAATCTGACCGTTCTGGTTGAAGTCGACAAAGATGCGCAGATTGGAAAAATCCGCCGCCGCCATTCCGGCGACGTCGTAAAGCTCGAAGCGGAGGCTTTCGACGCTGCGGCTGGCCGGGGTCAGAGCAAAGGTCAGCAGCGGCACCCCCGCGAGCTGGGCGGCGGCA
>JAKLHU010000591.1 GCA_022709995.1 Verrucomicrobiota bacterium
AGTCGCAGGAGGAGAAGCGTCTGGCGTTCATCCGGCGGGAGATCGACTGGATACGGCGCGGCCCCCAGGCCCGGACGACGAAGTCGCGGAGCCGGATTCAGCGTTTTGAGGCGGCCGTGAACCAGGACGCTTTGCAGCGCGAGCGCGACATTGACCTACTGCTGCCGCCGCCGCCGAAGATGGGCAACATCGTCGTGTCGCTGCAACAGGTCACGCTCTGCTTAGGCGAGCAGACGTTGTTTGCCAATCTCGACCTGGAGTTCACGCCGGGGATGCGCCTGGGCATTGTCGGGCGCAACGGCATGGGCAAGACCAGTTTGCTGCGGCTGATTCTCGGGCAGTTGGCGCCGACGGCCGGCACCGTGCGGATTGGCGAGCGGATTGTCTTCAATTACGCCGACCAGCATCGCGTTTCCCTACACGATGATTTGACGGTCTACGAGGAAATCGGCGAAGGCAATGACTTTGTCCTGTTTGGTGATCGGAAAATCAACATCTGGACCTACTTGAAGAACTATCTGTTTCAGGATGACGAGATCAACACCAAGGTCGGGCAGTTGTCTGGCGGGGAACGGAACCGCCTGGTGCTGGCGATGCTGCTGAAGACCGGCGGCAATTTCCTGCTCTTGGACGAGCCGACGAATGACCTTGATCTGGCCACGCTGCGGGTTCTCGAAGAAGCCTTGTGCGACTTTGACGGCTGCGTCGCCGTCGTCAGTCACGACCGGTATTTTTTGAACCGGGTGTGCACGCATATTCTCGTGTTCGAGCCGGAGGGGACGCTGTTTTTCCAGCCCGGCAACTATAGCTATTATGTGCAGAAACGGGCGGAACGCCAGGCCGCACAAAAAAGCGACCCGCGGCCGGCCGACAGGGGTCCGACCGGCCCGCAGAAAGCCGATTCCGGCCGGGCCGTGGAACGGCTGGCGGACGGGTCGCGGCGCTTGAAATGGGCGGAAAAACGCGAATTGGAGGGCATGGAGCTGGCCATTGCCGCCGCGGAGGCGAAAGTCTCCGAGCTGGAGGAGATTTTCGGCCGGCCTGACTTTCATGCGACGCATGGCCGCCAGAGCGATGAGCTGTTGGCGACTCTGGCCGCGGCCAAAGCCGAGTTGGCGCGGCTGTACGACCGTTGGGCCGAGTTGGAGGAGCTCGCGTAGTGGACAGTGGACTGTCCACTACGCTTACTTCCAGCCGCCGGCGTTGAGGTCGGGCTGCTGGAATTTGTCCTGCAGCATCTTCTTTTCCACGATGCCGCCGGTTTCATCTTTTTCCGGGGGCTGGAATTCCCACTTTGGTCCGGGGAAGACCGGGGTTTTGAAGGTGTGCTGGGTGATGTTTTTGGCTTTTTCCTGGAACTCCATGCAGGCGCGGATGCACCCTTTGGCGCCGCAGACGGCGAAATACCCCGTGTGCTCGAGGATTTGCTTGTAGTAGGGCACGACTTTGTTGCCGGGGAATTCCGGGTTGTTCCGTCCCCATAGGCCGAGGGCGAGGGTATAGCCGGTCTTGTAGGCCGTCTCTTCGGACATGGTGGTGTTGCAGATGTCGAGATTGAAGCCGGGGAAGAAGCGCTTCAAGAACGGCGACGCTTTCCAGTTGATGCCGTGGTGAGTGGCGGTGCAGCGGCCCATGCACACGTCGCCCCATTCGAATTCCTGGCCGTCGATGTGGATTTTGATGGACGGGCGGTCTTTTTTGCCGGGGATGGCGTTGCCGGGGCAGTCCGGCACGCAGTGCATGCAGCGTTTGCAGAGGGTTTTCGGCTTGATGAGCGCGTCGGGCTCGAGGACGGCGTCGGTCAGGATGGTGCCGATGCGGACGCGGGGGCCGAACACCGGATGGATGAA
>JAKLHU010000592.1 GCA_022709995.1 Verrucomicrobiota bacterium
CCGCCGCGCCCGCTACGGGACCACCGACCCCGAACTCCTCCAGATCGTCTTCGGATGGCCAGGCATCAGCAACAGCAACACGCCGGCCTTCCTCGTCGACGACTACATCAAAATCATGCAACGCTTCGGCGTCAACGGCAGCTCCGGCTCCGGCTCCGAATGGGAAATCCCCTTCGTGGCCAAGGCCCTCCGCAACCACAACATCGCCTTTGTCAGCACCAACTGCACCGCCGGCACCGGCGGCAAATTCCCCTACGACCGCAACCGCGCCATCACCACCAAGTTCGACCTGGTCCGCACGCCCTGCCTGAGCCAGCCGGGCCTGAAAAACGACGTCAGGCAAAAAGCCGCCACCTTCGTCGACAGCCCGGCCACCCGCTACGGCGTCCATACCGTCGCCGGACCGGACGAAGCCAACATGATCAGCAATATCGACCTGTGCTTCTCCCCGGACTGCCAACGCGAATTCAGAACCTGGCTGCGCCGCCAATACCCGTCCCTGGACGCCCTCAACCATTCCTGGAAAACGTCGTTCACGGCCTGGGAGGACGTCATCGCCATGACGGCCGAAGAGGTGAAAAAACACCCCTCCTTTGCCCCCTGGCTCGACCACCGCTCCTTCAACGACTGGAACCGGGCCGACGCCATCGCCCATCTGGTCCGCGGCATCCATGACGTCGATCCCAAGCTGGCGTATTCCCTGTCCGGGACCTCGGAGACCAACCCCTGGAACGCCTGGGACTGGTACCAGCTCATGCCGCACCTCCAGGCCCTGTCCTCCTACACCGGCGAACAAACCATCCAGCAGCGATGCTTCGCCGAAAGCAAAATCATGCTGGAACCCTGGATCGGCTACGATGGCGACTACCGGCATCACAACCAGTACCTTCTCGACAAGCTGTTCAAAGGCGCAACCGGCTTCCGCATCTATTCCGGCCGCTTCTACGTCAACCCCGACTTCACCCTCCCGCCCCTGGCCATGGACCTGATCCGGGCCCTGGACCGCTACCGGAACGGCCCGGCCGAACTCATCATGCGGGCCGAACCGCTCACCTACCCCATCGCCTTCCTGTACTCGCCGGCCTCCATCAAACTCGACTGGCTCATCGGCGCCAACGAACTGCGCCGCAGCGCCGTCACCGGCTTCGCCAACCTCATCCATGACGCCGCGCTGACTTACGACTACATCGCCTATGGACATCTGGAAACCACCGACCGCCTCCGCCAGAAATACCGCCTTCTGATCCTGCCGGCCGCCGCCGCCATGTCGCCGGCGGAAGTCGCCACGGCCCGGCAGTTCGCGGCCGACGGCGGCATCGTCGTCGCCGACCTGCTGACGGCGTCCTATGACCAGCACGGCCGGCCCTACGATGATTCACCGGCCCGAGACTTGTTCGGCCTCCAAAACACCGGCACCCTGAACCTGCAGCCGGCGACTGTCACCGGCCTGGACGCCGAAGCCGAAGGGCTGACCCTCAAAAACCTCGCCATGACCGTCCCGGCCTGGGAAAGCAACCTCGTCGCCGGAACGGCAAAACCACTGGCGGAAATCGCCGCCAACGGCCAGCGACACCACGTCGCCTTCGTCAACCCCATCGGCAAAGGCTGCGCCGTCTATTTCGGAGCGGCGGTCATGACCACCATCGGCGACTGGCAGGAAATGCGCTACTCCGGCGCCAACGCCCCGCAACTCGAAATCATCAGCCGGCTTCTGGACACGCTCCGCCAGCGCGCCGGCATCGCGCCAGTCGCGACGGCCGACCTGAAGGCGACCACAATCCAAGTCCGCCAGAACGGCCCCCTCCGCCTCCTCGGCCTGAACCGCTACTACAAGCAGGCC
>JAKLHU010000593.1 GCA_022709995.1 Verrucomicrobiota bacterium
ACCAGATAACCCGCGTCGGTCTCGGTGGTGTCAGAGCAGGCCCCCAGGTGGATGATCGTCCTGATCTGGTCGCGGTCCGGCAGCGCATCCTGCATCAGCAGTTGCTGGAAATGATCCTTATCATAATAGTCCCGGAAGCGCAGCGCCCGCAGATTCAGCCATTTTTCCGACTTGGACAGATGATCAACCACGACGATGTCATCGCGCCCGAGCTGATTCATATGCCAGATTACGGCACTGCCGATCAATCCGGCGCCGCCAGTTACCACGATCATCGCCTGCTCCTTGTCGTCTCTTCCTGCCGCCGGACAGAACCGGCTTGACCCATGCCGCCTTTTCCTTATAATATGATGGCGTGCGATGACTTTGGCAACAAAGACGGCGACTCTTTTGTCGGCGAATAATAATCGGTCAGCGCTTGCATCTGGCGGTCGTAGTGGCCTGGCGCGCCAAGGTGGCGCCTCAGGGCCTGAGGCGCCCGAGCTTTTTCTCCTCCAGCGCCTGGTTTGGCGCCGTCATGTAGGCGCCTACGTGAAAGCGCCGACTTTGGGCCGCTGGCGATTTGCTGGCTATGCGGTTCGAGCGGGGAACGGCGCCGCGAGTGTTTCCGGTCACAGTTCGGCGACCAGGTCGGTCACCGGCTGGGGCTGGAAGAACGACCGCGTCAGCGCTTCGGCGTATTTGACGCCGATTTTGCTGCCGTGAAAGCGGGCTCGTGCTTCCAAACGTTCCAGTTCAGCGCCCAGGTGTTCCTGGCCGGTCTGGAAGGCGGCCCAGGCGTCGAGCTTGGCTTGGAAGGTGTCGGAGACATCGACGATGTGGGTCGGTTCCGGCATGGACTGCAGCACTTCAAAATGGTAGAGGGCCCGGGCGGCATGCGGTTTGCCCAGGTCGGCGCTACATTCCCAGCCGGCCTGGAACCAGGTGTCGCAGGCCATCCTGGCCATGGCCCGGTGCTGGAAGTACTCCAGCCAGTAGTGGCCGAAAATCACCTCCGGCTGCACTCGGCGGATGGCCGCCATGCACTGCCGATAGATGGCCTTGTTCTCGTTGACCTCGAAATCCGACCAGTTGTGGCAGACAAAGTCGTCCACGCCTAAAATGCGATGGGCGGCGATGGCCTCCGCGTAGAATTTCTTGGTGCAGGTGTCCTTGTTTTCGATGTGGGCAAAGCCTTCGTCGCCATTGCCGAAGCAGACGACGGCGACGTGGCAGCCGGCCCGGGTGTATTTTTTGATGATGCCGCCTATGGCCAGGACCGAATCGTCCAGATGCCCGCCCAGGACCAGGATGTTTTTGGGTTTACTCATGATAACCGACTCCCACGTAATAGGATAAATTGGGTTGGGTGACGTCGAGGCGGCCGAACTGCACGACGATCTCGTGGTCGGCTCGGACGCGGAGGGCGTACTGGGTCAGCGCGGGGATGACGGCGCCGCCGATGTCGTCGGGATGGTCCAGGCGCAGGGAGATGACGCGTTCGCCCGGCACCGTGAGGCGGATGTCGCGGATGGGCGGCCGGTCGCTGAAATAGATGTCGAGGCGGACCGCGACCTGGTCGGGAAGCGTGTTGAAGAGCATCAGGGCTTCATGGGATTCCATGGCCCCGCTGCCGGTTTTGGCGGGCAGATAGCCGTCGGCGAAAAACCAGTTTTTGGCGCCGTTCATGGTTGTCAGATTCCTTTCTGGAGCAGTTGGCGGATGACGGGCGTGAGCGATTCGACGCCATTGGCCGTGAACACGAAGCCTTCCTCGATGCGGTTGGAGCCGTGCGGATGCCCGAACAGGCTGATGTCGGAATTGACGCACATGCCGACTTCGAAGGGGTAG
>JAKLHU010000594.1 GCA_022709995.1 Verrucomicrobiota bacterium
TCGAGGTTTTCCGCCACGGGCCGGTTTCGGCACGGGCTTTCCCGGCCGGCTTCGGTCAGGGTGCCGCGGGTGGCCGCGATTTCCTCGGCTGTCTGGTCGTCGACATAAGCCAGGCCTTTTTCAATCATGAGGACGGCATAGTCGTACATTTGGCCAAAGTAATCCGACGCGTAGCGCACCTCGCCGTCCCATTCGAAGCCGAGCCAGCGGACATCTTCCTTGATGGCCTCGACGTATTCGACGTCTTCCTTGCTGGGATTGGTGTCGTCCATGCGCAGAGTGCATTTTCCCTGGTAGTCGCGGGCGATGCCGAAGTCGATGCAGAGGGCCTTGGCGTGGCCGATATGGAGATAGCCGTTGGGTTCCGGCGGGAAGCGGGTGCGGATGTCGCCCAGGCGGTACTTGCCGGAAAGAATGTCGGCGTTGACGATTTCGCGGATGAAGTCGGTCGCCTCCGGCAGTGCGGGGGCATGGTCGGCAGGAAGTTTTGGCATAAGGCTCCTCACAAGATGGCTTGACCTCTGGCGACGGCGGGCCCGGAGCTGGTCGTAACCGTCGTGCCGGCGGGTCGGGACGAGGCAATCACGAACCATGCTGAAAGACATAATATATACCCATATACAGCCTGAGTCTCCCGCGGATGGCGAAATTGTCCACGACGCCCCGGTTCGGCGCCGCGGGCAGGAATGATTTCAGCGGGTATATTATGATATTGACAACGGCCTTGTTCCGGCAAAAGGCACGTGCTCTTTGGGCCCATCTTCACCCCCAACACCAGAAGAACACTGACATGAAGTTTCTGACCAGCAGCGATAAAATTGCCTTGTATTGCCGTGAGGAGGAGATCAGTTTCCGGTCTCTGATTGGCTGGACGGCGGTCCTGGCCCGTCAGCATGGCGCCGGCCCCGAGGAGCGCGTCGTCATCTGCGCGGAAAACCAGCCTGGCTGGATCGCCGCTTTTTATTCGGCCTGGCAGACGCGGTCCATCCCCGTGCCCGTTGACGTCATGGCGACGGTTGATGAAATCGCCTACGTCATCAAGGACTGCCAGCCGTCGGCGGCCTTCACGTCCAGAGCCGCGGCGCCGAACCTGCTGGCCGCCGTGGCCAAAGCCGGCGTCGACGTGCGGGTGATCATCCTGGAAGACCACCCCCTGCCGGCGACAATCGCGCCCGGCGATGACGTTTTTCCGGACAGCCCGATGGACGACATCGCGGTCATCATCTACACCTCCGGAACCACGGGCAGCCCCAAGGGCGTGATGCTGTCGTTTGCCAATCTGCACGCCAATCTGAAGGCGGTGTCGGACGAAGTGCCGATCTACCGTCCGGAGGGGCGCGTTCTCGTGCTGCTGCCGCTGCACCACGTGCTGCCCCTCCAGGGCACGGTCATCATGCCGCTGACGATCCATGCCACTTGCGTCCTGGCCACGTCCATGGTTGCGGCGGACATCTTGGAAGCGGTGTCGCGGCGGCAGGTCACCATCTTTGTCGGCGTGCCGCGCTTTTTCATCCTGCTTCGAGACGGCTTGCTGGGCCGGATCCGGCAGCGGGCCATTGCCCGCTTCCTGTTCTGGCTGACGTCGCGGGTCGATTCGTTGGCCTTTTCGCGGCTGGTGTTCAAGTCCGTGCAGAAGAAATTCGGCGGGAAGGTGGAGTACATGCCCTGTGGCGGAGCGGCGCTGGACCCGCAGGTGATCAAGGATTTCCGGGCTCTGGGCTTCGAAATTCTGGCCGGCTACGGCATGACGGAAACAGCGCCGATGATTTCCTTCACGCGCCCAGGCGGAACGCGTCTCGGTTCGGCCGGCCAGCTGGTCAGCT
>JAKLHU010000595.1 GCA_022709995.1 Verrucomicrobiota bacterium
GCCATCATCGACCGCCCGGCGTCCGTTGCCGGCGTGACCCTCACGAAGCGGAACGCGTACTACATCACCCTCGCCTCTGGTGGCGGGCTGAACCGCGAGTACATGCTGGTCATGGCCACGGCCGGCGCCCCGGCCCGAAAATACATCCTTACTAAAAAGGAACACCGCGAAGTCCTGGTTCTCAACCTCGAAAAGAAACTGCGGTCAAGCCTCCTGGACCTGAATCTCCCCTCGGGAAACCCCTGAGCCTGGCTGGCCACCACAAACCGCTCGCCAACAACCTTTAGCTAAAAATACGTCAACATAAACAACAGGAGCATTCCGCACCATGAACGAACAAGTCAAACCCCGTGGCATGGCTCAGCACTGGCCCATCGCCGCCCTGGCCCTGGCGGTCGTGGTGATCTTTCTGGTCGCGCTGGTGACTTTCCAAGTCAAGGAAACCGAGTATGCCGTCATCAAGACCTTCGGCAAGGCCAAGGTCGACGCCGGCGGCAACATCATCCAATACTCGCCCGGGCTCCATGTCAAATGGCCGTTCATCGACCAGGTCTGGCGGCATGACAAACGCCTGCAATGCTATGAACTGACCACGGGACACCTGGAACAAATCATCACCCGCGACCAATACCAAATCGTCGTCTCCACCTATGTGCTCTGGCGCGTCGGCGACCCCGGCCTGTTCCTGAAACGCCTGAAATCCACCGAAGAAGTCGAGGAAAAACTCGACGCCGTCGTCCGCAACTGCCGCAACAGCATCATCCCGCAGCACAACTTCACCGAACTGATCAACACCGAAACCAGCGAACATAAAATCGCCCAGATCGAACGCGAGATGCTGGCGGCCATCAGCGCCACCACGATGGCGGACTTCGGCATTGAAGTCACCCGGGTCGGCTTCCGCCAGATCGGCTTCCCGGAACAAGTGACCACCAAGGTGTTTGACCGCATGCGGGCCGAACGCGAAAGCAAGTCCGAACGCCATCTCGCCGAAGGCCGGAGCGAAGCCCAACGCATCCGCTCCGAGGCCGACCGGAAAGCCAGCGAAATTCTGGCCCAGGCGGAAGCCGAGTCAAAACGCATCCGCGGCGACGGCGATGAATCGGCCGCCAAGCACTACGCCGTCTTCCAGCAGAATCCCGACCTGGCCCTGTTCCTGCGCAACCTGGAAGCGCTCAAAGTCAGCCTCAGCGACCGCGACACGCTGATCCTGGACACCGACACGCCGCCGTACACCCTGCTCAAACAAGGCGCCGCCAGCATCCCGTCCGCCGACAGCCAGGCGAAAGCGGCGACGGCCCGGGCCGCCGCCGCCCAGTAAACCATCCGGCCGACTGCTCATCCCGCCGCCTGGCCTCCTCAACTTTAACCACCTTGGCAAACGACTGTTATGGAAGACAAAGATCACCTCACGCCACCCTCTGCCGACGCGGCCAGCCCCGCCGCCCCGCCGGATGCCCTGCAAAGCTCCGGCATGCAGGCCCTCGTGCGCATGCTCCGAATCCTCTTCCAGGGCCTGCGGGCGCTGATCATCATCATCTTCGTCTATCTGCTCTTCAGCGGCATGTTCCGCGTCGACGACCAGAACGAAGCCATGCTGTTCCGCTTCGGCGCCCTCCAAACCAGAACCATCGACCCGGAACGCGGCGAATCACCCATCCTCACCAGCGGAAAATGGTACTGGGCCTGGCCCTACCCGGTCGACTGGGTCAAGGAAATCCCCGCCCAGAAATCCGTCACCGTCTCCACCGCCGAGGTCTTCCTGCCACGCATCAACCCCAGCCTCGTCGACCCGAAACAACCACCACCAGCGGAAAATTT
>JAKLHU010000596.1 GCA_022709995.1 Verrucomicrobiota bacterium
TTGGTCCCATACGTCCCATGCCACCATCCTATGGGTCCCATGTTTCCAGCCAGAGTTATGCCAGCGGTTGCCTTTTGCCGGCCGGTTTGCTTGAAATATCGTCCATGCGAGGCGAAGAATGGCCGGCGGGGCGGTATATTATTGCCCTTGGTGTCATGGCTGGGCCGCCGTCTTTTTCGGCGATGCCGGCCGAGTAGCTCCTTTTCCGGGGGGAATATGACGGCATTTCGCAACAACGGCCTGACCGCTCACCGCGGCAATCAGGCCGATTTTCCCGAAAACACGCTTCCCGGTTTTGCCGACGGCCTGGCCAGCGGGGCGGATTGGCTGGAGACGGACGTGCATCGCACCCGTGACGGCCTGGTGGTCGTCTGCCATGACGCCACGACCGGGCGGACCGCGGATGGCGACCTGGTCATTGCCGAGTCGACGCTGGCGGAATTGCAGCGCCTGGATTTCAGCGCCGGCTTCCGCCGGGCCCGCGGCTTGAGCCGGTCGTCCTGCCCGCCCACCCGCCTTCCGCTGTTGTCCGAAGTCCTGGAGCTGTTGCTTTGGCATGGGCAGGCCCGTTTGTCGATTCAGCTCAAGGTTCCGATTGCGGGTGAATGCGCGGCGGTCATCCGCGACCTGCACGCGGAAGGCGTGGTCGGCTTCAACGAAGGCCGGGTGGCCTGGCTGGACGACTTGCGCCGGCAGTTTCCGGACGCCCCGATTTTTCATGACGTAACCGGCCGCGGCGAGACCATCGACGAGCTCATCGAGCAGGCGCGTTCGCATCGCTTCCAGGCTCTCGTGATGTACCATGAGCAGATTACGGCCGAGATGGTTCGACGGGTGCAGGCGGCGGGTCTGGAGTTCGGGGCCTGGAATGTCGCGTCCACGGTGCAGATGCGGGCGTTGGTCCGCCTGGGCGTCTGGCGCCTGTATGCCGATGCGCCGCGGGCGCTGGCGGTCGTCCTGCGCCGGGAAGGGAGGCCCCTGTGAAGCACCCGCCGGCGAAGCTCATTCTGTTTGACCTTGACGGTACGCTCTATCTCAACGGCGTGCTTTTTCCCCGCGTCCGGGAACTGATCCACCAGTTGCGCGAATCAGCCATGGCGTACGGCTTTCTGACTAACAACAGCACGATCGGCCCCGGGTCGTATTTCAACAAGTTGAAGCGTCTTGGCCTGGAGCTCAACCGGCGCAACGTGGTCACCAGCGCGGAAGCCACCTGTCTGATGTTGCGCCACTTGAACTATGGCCCGAAAATCTACATTCTGGGGACCAGAAAATTCCGCTCCTACCTGGAAAGCCAGGGCTTTGTCCACAGCTATGCGGACGCGCAGGCGCTGTTGGTGGGTTTTGACACGGAGCTGACGTACCGCAAGTTGACGGAGGCGACGCGTCTGGTGCTGGCGGGGGCGCCGATCGTGGCGTCGCATCCGGACCCGATTTGTCCGGGGCCCTTTCCGGATGCCGGCATGCTGCTCGAGTATTTCCGGGCGGCGCGTCCCGGGGTTGTTGTCCAGGCTATTGCGGGCAAGCCGCACCGTTGGCTGGTGCAGTTGCTGCAGGAGCGTTTCCAAGTCCGGCCGGAGGAGATGATCATGGTCGGCGACCGCGTCAACACGGATATGCGCTTCGCCGAGAAATTCGGGATGCGTTCGGTGCTTGTCCTCAATGGTGCGCCGCGGCCGGAGCTGGGGGACATCACTCCGACGCTGGTGGTCGAGCGTATCGGCCAGCTTTGCGACCAGTACTGGCCGGAGAATTTGGGCTGGGCCGAACCGGCCGGAAAGAACATCGTCGGCGACCGGCGCGGTCGGAAATCATGA
>JAKLHU010000597.1 GCA_022709995.1 Verrucomicrobiota bacterium
CAGGAGCAGGTCGCCGAGGCCGTCGCGGACCGGCTGCATTTCCCGGGTGAGGTCGGCCGTGCATTCATAGAAGTCGAGCGTCGGCGTCAGATAGCCGCGGTAGCTGCCGGCGCCGGTCCACATCCAGTACCAGATGCTGTCCATCTCCTTCATCACCATGCGCCAGGCGGCGTCCGACAAGGCGTCGCCGGTTTTGGAATAGCCCATCCAGTTGGCGCGGATCAGGGACCGGTCGGCAATCGAGCGCAGGATGTCGTCGCCGATGCTGGGGTAGGGTGAATAGAACGTGTTGATGCTGATGATGTTGTTGATGTCGTCGCCAAAACCGCCGGTGCCTTCGAAGCCGGTCACGGCCAGCGGATCGAGCTTTTTGTAGGCGTCGACAAAGCGTCGCGACAGGTTCATCAGGTTCCAGCGGGCGAAGGCCTGGCGGTCATACCAGCGGGCGAACTTGCCGGCGGCGACGGCCTGGCTCTCCATGTTGTCCTTCGGGTCGAGCAGCGCCACCTCGGCGAAGGATGCGTATTTTTCGCCCCACGAGTCATTCAGGCGGGCGATGGCGCCGTATTGGCGTTCCAGGTATTTCTGGTAGGCCTTGATGCATTCCGGGTGGACGCAGCAGCCGGCGGTGACGCCTTCGTCGCCGAGGGAATAGCAGAACACGCCCTGCTGGCGGAAGGCCGTCTGGTTGGTGACGATTTTGTTGACATGCTCCATGATCTTGTCTTCTTGATTCCAGCAGATGGTCTGGCTGCCGACTTTCATGACGCCGTTCTCGTCCTTCGGGTCCAGGATGCGGGTGCTGTAGGGGACCAGCGGGATGTCGCAGGCGGCCAGGAGGGCATGATGCTGGGATTGGCTGCTGCCGAAAGTCAGGCAGAGGTTCTGGCCGGCCAGGCGCATCTGCTCCCAGCCATACCAGCCGATGATGCCCTCGGGGGTGTCCCATTGCAGGAAGTTGAACTGATTGCGGTTGCGCTTGGGAACCGTGAAGATGGCTTCGGCGCGGTCCAGGTCGCGGCCATTGACGACCAGCGTCGCCCGGAAACGCATTTCAATGGAGCAGGAGTCGCTGGTGGCAAAGACGCAGGCGGGGGCGCTGGCGGCGAGGGCGCCTTCGCGCCGGAAGAGGACGCGATCCCAGGTGTCCAGGACTTCCCAGCGCACGACGCTGCCGGCCGGGATGGCGTCGCCGCGCAGCGTCGCCGTCGCCGTGACGTTGCCGCCGGCCTCGGTCCAGGTCTTGTCCAGGGCCAGGCCGGCGAAGCCGACCGGCGACTCGACCGTCACATTGACGGCGCCATACGATTCCACGCCGTGCTTGCTGCGGACGACGAGACCGAGCAGATAGCGGCCGGCCAGCAGGCGGGGCAGGTTGTCCTTCCCTGCCGGAACAGGCGTCGGGCAGGCAAACGTCACGGCGGAATCGTTGGCGGTGATCTGGCGCCGGACCGGCTCCGGGCTGGCGCGCCAGTCGTCGGCGCAGCGGTGCCATTCCGCGGCGATTTCCACATCCAGAGCCGGGCCGGTGGTGGCGACGGCGACATCGACGTAGGGGACGCCGTCGACAAGGCTTGTCTTCAGCGGTTTGAGGACGACTCTGCCGTCGCGGCGGGCGACCCAGTGCAGGGCGCGTCCCAGGCGCATCATCTGGTAGTCGTATTCGCGCAGGCCTTCCCGGCTGAACGCGTCGTGGGCGCTGAGCGCGAGAGTTTTGTAATCAACGAAGACGCCGCGGCCTTTGCCGAGGTTGTAGGCTTGAAAGGGCACGCCGGGCTTTTTGTCCGCCGTCA
>JAKLHU010000598.1 GCA_022709995.1 Verrucomicrobiota bacterium
TTCTCCGTTGACGCCGACGCCCACCTGCGCAAACTGGCGGCCTGCATGTTCCCCACGCCCGACCTGCTCCCCGTAGAACTGGTGCGTGCGGCCCTCGAGCGGAACGCGTCAACCGTCGCCGTCGTGATCCGCAGGAGGCAGCTCTCCGTCGAGGACGACGGCGCGGCGATCGCCGCGGCCCAATGGCGTGACTTGGCGAGCGCCTTCGACCCCGGGCTGGACGCCACGGCCAGGGAAAAGGCCATCACGGCGCTGCAAAGCGCCTCCGCCACCGGCATCGGACTGCTGGCCGTTTTCGTCCCCGGCGCCAGATCCATCCGCATCGAAAGTTCTTCAGCTGCCGGAGCGTCGGCCATGGAGATCGTCAGCGGCAAGGCGCGGAATCTGGAGGCGCGCTCCGGCATGAACGGGACGTGCATCACGATCCGCCGCCGTCCCGGAAATGCCACCGCGGAAAAACAGCTGCTCCGCGAGCTGTGCGCCGCCGTGCCGGCAGCCATCACCCTCAACGGGCGTCCCATTGAAAGGAAATTTCTGCTGCGCCGGAGCCTGGCACGCCAGAGCGTCGATCTCGGCCCGGGCAGGGCGCCGGCCATGGTCGCCATCCCCGCCCGGGGCGACGCCTGCCGCATCTGGCTTCTTGACCGGCATATTCCCTGGCAGGCATACGCCAGCGCGTCGTACCATGGCCTTGTTTTCGAAGCGGCACTGGAATCCGTTTCCCTGCCGTCAGCAACCGAATTCCGCCTGCTGGCCGATGCGGCCCATCGCCTCTACCTCTGGCTCGCCGGCCGCTACCACGCGTTTCCCTCCCGGTACCAGGAACGCATCGAGGAACTCGTCTTCAACAGGGAAAAGGCGTCAAGCGACCTGCCCCTGCTCTCCTCCTTTTCCCCCTTCCGCCTCTGGGGCTCGAAGCAGCGTCTTGATCTGGATGAAGTCCGGCGCAAAGCGGAGAAGCATGCTCTCTACATCCTGCCGGCCAACGGCGACCCCGAGGTCCGGATCGGGCGCCACCAGGAAGCTCTGCTGCTCTCTCCCCTGCAGCGCGACTTCCTGCTGAATCACCTTCACCTGCCCCTGGTCGAGATAACGGCGGAGATGGGCAGCCAGGGGCGGTTGGCTCGGCTTTTTTCCCGCCTGCTCAGGCGGACGGCCATGCTGGTTTCCCGTCTTCCCCGCCTCCCGCTCCGCAGCCTTGTCGATGCGGACCTCAGCGACGGCGAAAGACAATTATGCCGCGTTCTGGAAAAGCATTGGCGGGAACTCAACCGCGGAGCCCGGCGCCCGCCGCTGGCGGTGGTCGTAGCCGCAGGCCGCGGCATGGCTCCCGCCGTACTGTGCCGTGGTGCCCAGGAAAGCGTGTTGCATCTCAGGCGACGCCATCCCCTGGTCATCCTGGCCGCGAGCCGCGTCACCAACGATCAGGCCAATGCCGAACTGGCTTTTGCGGCGCTGGCTCCGCTGGAGCTTTTGACAACGGGCCGCCTTTGATTTAAGATGGCCGCAACGCTTCATGCAAGAGGTGCAGCATGCCCCAATATCAGCGGATCGTCTGGGTCGGCCTGGCGGTTGCCGCCCTCGCCATCCTCGCCCTGGCCTATTTCCTTTTCCTGGCCCCGGCCGGTGAGACAAGGAAAGTGATCATCCCGGAGACGGCGTCGCTGGCCAAGCCCGGCGACCAGACGGCCAAGGAGACCAAAATATTCGGTTTGGAAAATTTCATCACCGAAAAGTTCAAGGACATTTCAGAAAGGTATTTCCAGGCGAACAAAAAAATCAC
>JAKLHU010000599.1 GCA_022709995.1 Verrucomicrobiota bacterium
CACTCGTGAGATCGTGGGGAAGTTGGCGAAGAAATCCACGGAATCCTCGATCCGCATGTCGAGCACGTCCGCGATGTTCTTGCCTTTGTAGGTGATTTGCAGCGTCTCAGGATTGTAGCGAGTGCCCTTGCAGTCCTGGCACGTGACGTATACGTCCGGCAGAAAGTGCATCTCGATGACCTTGGTGCCCTGGCCCCGGCACGATTCGCAGCGTCCGCCTTTGACGTTGAAGCTGAACCGTCCTGGTCCAAAGCCTCTGACTTTGGCGTCGGTGGTGGCGGCGAAGATTTGTCGGATGAGGTCGAACAATCCGGTGTAGGTGGCCGGGTTGGAGCGCGGGGTGCGGCCGATGGGGCTTTGGTCGATGACGATCATCTTGTCGACGTGTTCGAGGCCTTCGATGGCGCGGTGTTTGCCGGGCGGGTCGGTTTTGAGGCCGAGCTGCTGGTTGACGGCGCGGGTGAGGATTTGGTTGACCAGGGTCGACTTGCCGGAGCCGGAGACGCCGGTGACGCAGCAGAACGTTCCCAGGGGGATGTCGGCGTCGATATTTTGGAGGTTGTGTTCGCTGGCGCCGCGGATGACGAGGTGGTTGCCGTTGCCGGCCTGGCGTTGTTCGGGGACGGGGATGGTTCTGGTTCCGGCCAGGAACTGTCCGGTCAGGGATTGCGGGCAGGCGGCGATCTGGGCCGGGGTTCCGGCGGCGATGACCTGGCCGCCGTGGCGGCCGGCGCCGGGGCCGAGGTCGACGACGAAGTCGGCGGCGCGGATGGTGTCCAGGTCGTGTTCGACGACGATGACGGTGTTGCCGAGGTCGCGCAGCTTGGTGAGCGTATGGATGAGGCGTTGGTTGTCGCGCTGGTGCAGGCCGATGCTGGGTTCGTCGAGGATGTAGAGGACTCCGACCAGGCCGCTGCCGATTTGGCTGGCCAGGCGGATGCGCTGCGATTCGCCGCCGGAGAGGGTGCCGCTTTCGCGGTTGAGGGAGAGGTAGTTGAGGCCCACGTCCTGGAGGAAGCCGAGGCGGCTGGAGATTTCCTTGATCAGTTCAGCGCCGATGGTCAGTTCCGGGCCGGTCAGGTTGAGGGCGCTGACGAAGCCGATGGCGTCGTCGATGCTGAGGGAGCAGAACTGGTGGATGTTGAGTCCGCGGACGGTGACGGCGAGGAATTCCGGCTTGAGGCGGGCGCCCTTGCAGGTCGGGCAGGTTTCGAAGGTCATGCGTTCCTGCAGGCGTTCCCGGAGTTCGTCGCTTTCCGATTCGCGATGTCGGCGCAGGAGGTTGGGGATGATGCCTTCGAACGGTTTGCGCCATTCGTGCAGTTTGCCTTTCATCCAGACATCGAAGGTGACGATGTCGCCGCCGCTGCCGTAGAGCAGGATGTTGCGGGTGGCTTCGGGCAGTTCTCGCCAAGGGGTGTTGAGGCTGAAGTCATACTGTTTGGCGAGGGAGCGCAGGTAGTGGTTGTAGAGCATGATGGTGCGGCGCATGCCGCGCCGCCACATGGGGATGGCGCCGTTCTTGATGGACAGGGACGGGTCCGGGATGACGGCCTCCGGCGTGAAGATGAGGCGGGCGCCGAGGCCGTCGCATTCAGGGCAGGCCCCGTAGGGGTTGTTGAAGGAGAAGTTGCGGGGCAGGAGTTTCCCGAAGCTCAGGGCGCAGTGGACGCAGGCCAGATGTTCGCTGAATTGTTCTTCGAGCCAGCCGCCGGGGGCCTGGCTGTCTTCGGTCAGGAGGGTGAGGACGCCGCTGCCTTTTTTGAGGGC
>JAKLHU010000006.1 GCA_022709995.1 Verrucomicrobiota bacterium
CCGGTGGTTTTCAATCAGGCGGCCTCGGATCAAGTCCGAAGTCGCGTCCAAATCGTCGACCGAGACGATGACGTGGCTGAGGCCCTGGGCGAATTTGTGCATGGCCATTTCGGTGATATTCTTGTATTTGTAGGAGCCGTCGTCATTGGTCAGGGGGGCGGTGATGGCGGCTTGGATGGACAGCCCGATGACGAGATAGGCGACGGCGACAAAAGCGGCCACCGGGGTCGAAAAAGCCGCCGACACGGTGCAGCCCAGGGCGGCCAGGAAGGCGATTTGCAGCAGGGCCAAGATCATGGCCCGAGTGTAGTTGTTGCCGAACGAGGACACCGCCACCAGGATGGCCGGCCCGTCCGTGGGCTGGAACACGGCCGAGGTCGCTTCGACGCCCTGCCAGTAATCCTGGGGCGGATTGATGTAGCGGACGGTGACGCTGTCGTCCGCGGCGTCGATGCTTTGCGCGCTGAGCGGCATTTCCTGGAAGGTGCCGCCCATGACATTCAGGGAGATGTTCAGGAAGGGATCGGCCACCGATGGCGGGGCGGCCGGGTCGCGCAGGCCCCAGAGGCACGGCATTTGCTTCTGGTTGGTGCTGGACGTCGAGCCGGAATAGACGCGGTAGCGGAGAAACAGCGGGTTGTCAGGCGATTTGGTGACGACGTTCCGGAAGACCCAGACTTTGGCGGCGCCGGGCGGCACTTCGCCGGCCTTGGCGATGAGCTGGCGCTTGATTTCGGCCTTGGTGCTGGCCACGTCGTGGTTGTCGCCGAATTCGCCTTTGCGGCGTTCGTAGTCGGCATCGACCTGGCGGTCGTATTCGGGGGTTTGCGGGAAGAAGCCCCGGCGGCCGACACGGATTTCCTTGTCCAGGCGGGCCAGGTCGTCGGCCGAGAAGTTGCCCCGGTTGACCCGCCAGCTGATCAGGGCGAAGATGACGGCGGCGGAGACGACCAGGATGACGGCATGCATGATGAAGATGCCGAACCACTTTCCGAGCCAGATTTTCCAGCGTGGGCAGGGTTTGGACACGACCAGGTGGATGTTGTAGGCTTCGATTTCGCGGGACAGCTGCGAGCAGGCCAGCCACAGTGTTGTCGTGGAGATCAGGGTGACGACGACGCCCAGCGAGTAGGTGAGGGAAATCTGGACCAGGCCCACGGCGGTGCCGTCGCCGGAGACGGTCACCGGCAGCAGGAACACGGCCAAGATGATGAGGGCGAAGAGGACATGAAAGATCTTGGAGCGGATGGCAGACCGCATGGTCTGGATGACGATGGCAAGAAAGGCTTTCACGTGGTATTCCTGAGCTTGGCGGGGGCAAGGCGCCGGTGGTTGTTCCAAAACGGGAAGCTGCTTCCGGGCGCCGCCGGCTGGCAGCGGCAGAGGCAGGCCGGTAAATTCATATTATAACAATTTGACGCAGGTTTTGCAAAGCGGCTTGAGCATGAAGGCCGAATATTTGCGGTTTGGGGGCGTTTTTTCCTCGTCGGCGCAGCCGGTTCTGGCGGGTTGGCGGTGTGTTCATGCTTTGAGCATGCTGTTGGCCAGTTGTTCGGCGACTTCGGGTTTGCCCAGGGCGCGGACCAGTTCGAGGGCGAAATCGAGGGATGCGCCGGGTCCGCAGGCGGTGATGACGCGGCGGTCGCGTTCGACGCGCCGGCCGGTGTAGTTGCCGCCGATTTTCCTTTCCATGGTCGGATAGCAGGTGTAGGCGTGTCCGGCCAGCAGGCCGGCGGCCTGCAGGGCGAGGGGGGCGGCGCAGATGGCGGCGGCCCAGCCGCCGCGGGCGTGGACGGCGGCGGCAAAGGCGGTGGCGGTCTGGCTGGCGGCCAGGTTGGTGGCTCCAGGCAGGCCGCCGGGAAAGACCGCCATGGCGAAGTCGGCCGGGTTGAGGTCTTCGGCCCGGGCGTCGGCGACGATGGTGACGTCATGCGCGCTGGCGACGTGGAGGCCCTGGGCGCCGACGGCGGCGGTGACGACGGTGAAGCCGGCGCGCCGCAGCACGTCGACCGGCGTGACTGCTTCGATGTCCTCAAAGCCGGGAGCAAGGAAAACGGCGATTTTCATGGCGACCTGGAGGGGGTTGGGTGATTGTTGGTATGCGGCGCGGTCCGTTGCCGGGTTGCCGGGAAAGAGCGGTGGAGCGAGGCGGCGTCAGAGGGTTGGGGCCGAATCACTCGGTCGGGAGGGCGAAGA
Organism: Verrucomicrobiota bacterium; assembly: GCA_022709995.1. Classification (GTDB taxonomy): domain Bacteria; phylum Verrucomicrobiota; class Lentisphaeria; order Oligosphaerales; family Oligosphaeraceae; genus JAAZKI01. The sequence continues at coordinate 2,197 of JAKLHU010000006.1, forward strand.
CGGGTCAGCGGACGAATACGCGCAGGCGCTTGATGGCGTAGGTCGAGGCGTTTTTGGTGAAGGTCCAGTCGCGGGTATTGGCGGCCGAGCCGGTTCCGGCCGGGCTGTTGCCGATGCCGAGGTCGGCGTTCTGGCCTGATTTCCAGGCGTTGTAGGCGAAGATGGTCTGTTTGGCGGCATAGTTATGTACCTGCATGCTGCCGTAGCCGTCCGGCTTGGTCAAGGCGATGTCGTCGCCGAAGTCCCAGAGCAGGTCGCTGGCGCCGGGAATGCCTTTTGTGTTGGGGGCGGCGTAGTTGTGAGGCCAGAATTCAATGCAGCCGGCTTCTTGGAGGAGAGTGCCGTTGACGATGCCTTTGACATTCGAAATGACCGTCAGGTTGCCGACTTTGGTTTGAAAAACGGCCTGGGACTGGGCGGTGGGGACGCCGATTTTGGTCGGGTCGTCGGTAAAGGCGTCCATGGCGGCATAGACGTACTGGACCGGTTGGCCCTTGGTCTGCAGCTCCAGGAAATAGGCGATTCGGGAGAAGGTCTTGATGTTGGCGGCGTTGTTGACGTCATAGACGACGTCGTTGGCGTGGCTGCCGATGGCGAGGTCGTAGACGAGGGTCATGTCCTTGGCCTCGGGGACGCGGAGCTGGAAGTAGTCGATGACCGGCACGTCGCCGGCGCGGAACGCGGCGGCGGGCAGGCCGGCGGCGTTGGTGAGGTTGGGCTCCGAGAGCTTGTGCCAGGCGAAGCGCATGGCGACCGGCCGGCTGATGTCGGGATGGGACAGGACGACGGCTTCGCCGTCGATGCTGGCGGTGGCCGGGAGAAAGTCGGTGCCTTCGGCGATGATTTCGAAGTTGTCCGGCGCCTTGCCGTCCCGGGTGGTCAGGCCGCGGGCGTGGTCGAACGTGATGCGCAGCGTGTTGCCGGCGATGGTCATCGCCTTGAATTTCGGTCCGGAGAACTCAATGCCGGTCTGGCCGTAGGTGTGAGCCAGGGCGAGCAGGCAGAGCCGGCGGCCGACTTCCTGCTTGTTTTTCGGATGGATGTCGTTGACGTTGCCGATGTCATTGATGACGGCCATGTGGACGCCGGGAATCTTTTCGCAGGCGCTTTGGGCTTCCCAGAAGTCGCCCATGACGGTGCTGTCCTGGTTGCCGTCGCCGTAGCGGTAGGGGGCGAGCTGGACGAAGTAGAAGGGGAAGTCCTGCTGCCAGAGTTGCCGCCAGCCCTTGACGAGGGCGAGTTTCTTGTCGGCATAGAGCATGCCGTCGCGGAGGTTGGCTTCGCCCTGGTACCAGAGGGCGCCGCGGATGGCATACGGGACGAGGGGGTGGATCATGGCATTGTAGAGGGCGGCCGGGCTGTGCCGCTCACTGGCCGGGACCAGGCTGGGCGGATAGGCCGGGGCCGGGGTCAGCGGCGTTTCGGCGGCCAAGGCGCTGGCGGCTTGGCCGCGCCAATGGTCGAGCTCGCCCAGGTATTTGGTCAGGATGGCCTTGTAGTCGTCCTGGCGCGGGTCGGCGCGCAGGAGACTGGCGTGGATGTCCTGGAGGGCGGGGACGGCGGCGAAGCCCTCCGGCGGCGTCCACGGTTCGATGCGGGTGCCTCCCCAGGACGAATTGAGCAGGCCGATCGGGATGCCGGGGAGCTGGCGGCTCAGTTCGCGGGCAAAGAAATAGCCGGCGGCGGTGAACGAGTCGACCGTGTCCGAAGTGCAGACGGCCCAGGCGCCCGGGAGGTCTTTTTGCGGATATCCGGCCGTGACATTGTTGACTTTGAACTGGCGGATATGGCTGTTGGCGGCCGCCAGTTGCTTCTCCTCCTCCGGGTTGATTGAATTCTTGACGACCCAGGCCATGTTGGACTGTCCGGAGCAGAGCCAGACTTCGCCGACCAGGACGTCCTGGCATTCGACGCGGTTGGCGGCGGCGATGGCGAGGGTGAACGGGCCGCCGGCCGGTTGCGGCGGGAGTTTGACGCGCCAGTTGCCGTTCTGGTCGGCGGTCGCCTCGGCGGTGACGGTGAGCGCGGTTGTCAGGCTGACGGTGACTTTTTCGGCCGGTTCGGCCCAGCCCCAGACGGGGATGGGCTGGTCGCGCTGGAGGACCATGTGGTCGGCGAAGACGGCGGGCAGTTTGACCTCGGCCTGCAGGGCCGGGCCGAGGACCGTCGCCGCCAGGCCGAGGGCCAGGATGAGGCGTTTTGGGGAGGGCATCATGGGGGCAACTCCTTGTCAGCGGGTGAAGACGAGCAGAAATATTTTGTCGGTGGCTTTGATGTCGAGATGGAAGCGTCGTTTTTGGAGCAGGTTGGCGGTATGTTGGAGAGCCGGTCGGCCGGGGTCGGCGAGGATGAAGGTGGCGTTGGCGGCGGTGCAGCGGTCGACGCAGTCGACGAGGGAGGGGACCATGTCCTTGTCGTAGATGAGGTCGCTGCCGAAGGCCAGTGGAAAGTTGCCGGTCAGGTCCGGGTGGCGCCAATCGAGTCGGTGGTAGGTGAGGGTGGAAATCTGGTTGAGGGTGGCGTTCCTCCGCAGGAAGGGTTCATTGTCGGGATGGTAGTCGGTGGCGGTCACGGCGCGGGCGCCAAGCTTGGCGGCAGTCAGGGAGGGAAGGCCGAGGCCGCAGCCGAATTCCAGCGCGTCTTGTCCGCGGCAGAGCTGCGGATGGTCGGCCAGATACTCGGCCAGGGCCTGGGCCGACTCCCAGAGCCTGGTGAAGTAGGGGATCATGTCGGTGTCGGTCGGCGACGTGATGACATAATGGTCCAGGGCCGCGTCCAAGTCCGTGATCATGGAAAGTTGGAAGGCCAGATCGCGGACGGTCACCGTCTGTGTTTCGGTGGCGAAGCGGGGTGACGGGGGCGAAGGCGCCGGCTCGGCGGTTGGACCGCGGTCCGGGCGAAGAGGATTGGGGTCAGCGTCTGGCATGGTGTTATCCGCCGGTCATCGGGCTTTGGAGACGACCCACACGGGTTTCCAGATGCCGCCGGCGCCAGCTTTGTCCTCGACTTTGACGACGATGGTTTGTTCCGGTTTGCTCCAGTCGATGGCGTCATTGACCGGGATGGTGAACGGCGTGGTCCAGTCATCGCGTTGGCGGAACAGGTGTTCGCCGGCCGGTTTGCCGTTGACAAAGACCCAGCAGGACTCGTCAACGGCGCCGAAATACAGGAGCACGTCGCGGTTTTGCCAGTCCGCGGGGATGGCGACGGTGGTGGCATACCAGGCGAGGCCGTCGTAGCCGGCCGTCAAAGCGCGGGTTTCCGGAGACGGATGGGGGTAGTGCCGATGGGGACTTTCCCAGTTGCCGTTAATGGGCATCCGGTCCCACTGGCGGAAGACGGCCGGGGCGGTTTCGGACCACTTTTGCGCCTGGCCTTCGTCTTTGGGGTCAAGCCGGAAGGACCAGAACAGGGGGGTGGGCAGGAAGGGCGGGGTGAATTCCTTGAATTGTTCCACGCGGCGCACGCCGGTGACGTCACCCCAATACTGTTCATTATGCGGGAATTCTTCCAGGCCATGGGCGCGGCGGAACTTCAGCAGGGCCAGGGAGTGGTCGTCCGAGGGCTGGGCGACGGCCAGAAAGATTTGCCGCGAATGCGCGTTGGCGAGGCGGAGCTTGTCGACGAGGGCCCGTTCCCGGGGCGCCAGATCCAGGGCGGCCGCATCGGCCAGGTACGCGTCGGTCGTGTCGAAGTCGGCTTCCGTGTAGAAGTCCTTCAGGTTCCACATCACGCCGCGGGCGAAGTTGAAGACCTTGCCTTTGACGAGGATGTCCTTGAGCTGCGGGCCGAACTTGGCGTCCCAGAGTCCGCGCCAATGGCGATAGTAGGCGCCGACGGCCGGGCCGGCGGCGCCGTAGGCCTGCAGGAAGTGCTGTTCCCAGTGTTCGAAGGGCTGTTCGGGCTCCTGCAGGGCCTTGGCGAGGACGTAGTAGGAGAATTCCGAGGTGATGTTGGCGCCGGGGGCGTCATAGTCGAAGCCGGTCGGCTGGTGGGCGCGGATGGCCTGGAAGAGATCGAAGAAATGTTTTTCCAGTCCAAACGGCATCTGGGCGCCGTCGAAGTAGTAGTGCTGGTTGGGGCGCCAGAAGAATTCGGTCAGGCCGGCCTGTTTCCAGCCCTGGAGCAGTTGCAGGCTGGATTCCAAGTCGAACACGGTGGGGACGATGCCGACGGTGACTTGCGGCAGGAGTTTGACGCGGCGGGGCGGCGTCTCGTATTCATTGTAGGCGTAGGTCGCGACGCGGGCGTCGGGTCGGATGGCGATCGCGGCCTTGGCGACTTCGTTGGCCATGTGCATGTAGCGGTCGGTATAGTGGCGGGAGAAGACGTTGCCGGGCGCGGGCTGGTCGGGGTTCACATCGAGGGCGGCGCAGCCAGGGCAGGTGCAGAAGCCGTCGTTGCCGTCATTTTCGCAGATATTGACGTAGCGTGAGGTCGATGGCTGCTGCCATTGGGCGATGATGTGTCTGTACAGGGCGGCCGAGGACGTGCATATTTTGATGGCTTCGGCGGCTTGGCCCGTGAACGCGGCGATGTCATTGGGATCCTGGCCTGGCTTGGGAACGGGGGCGCGGGCGCCGACCCTGGTCAGCGCGAAGAATTCGGGGTTGGTGGCGCCGTAGTGCTGCCAGAGTTTGGTGAAGGCGTGGCCGTATTTCGGCGGGTCGTCGTAGGCGCCCATGCGCTGCCGGGCATTCCAGAGTTGGCCGCCGCGGATGCCGAAGTGGCGGAACGGGGCCTGCCAGCGGCCGCCGCTGGCGCTGATCACCAGGGGGTTCTGGCTGCGATAGGCGATGTCGCCATCGCGGTTGAGCCAGCGGACGCCGAGCTCATCCTCCAGAAAATCATACACGGCGTTGCGGGCGCCCTTGGCGCCGTCCCCGTAGAAGAAGGCTTTTTGCGGGGTGATGGTCCAGACGGCCTCGCCGATGGCCGCGGGCGCCGCTCCGGCCGGGGGCGTGCCAACCGCAAAGACAAACGCGTCGTCGGCGACCTGGTCGGGAGTCAGCATCGGCACTTTGATGCCCGTGACCAGCTCCAGGTGCAGGACGAGCTCCTCCGCGGCCGGGATGTCGTTTTTGGCTGCGGCGACCACGGCGGCTTTTTCCGGGACGATGGTGGTGGCCGCCGTGGCGGGAAGGGCGGATAGGATTAGGACAGTCGCAAGAACGGCAGCGCCGAGACGTCGGATCATGGTTGACTCCTGGAGACAGGGGAAATGGTTGGTGGAAAACCGTGAAATTGCGTCCCGGGCCGGCCGGGGGGGCGTTTACAGGTGGACGAGGCGTTTTTCCTGACTGGAGGTGATCATGGCCAAGGCAATGCGGAGGCTGTTGACGCCGTCTTGGAGAGTCACTTTCGGCGGCGTCCCGGCGGCGATGCCGGCCAGCCAGGACTTGATTTCCGTCGCGTACGGCGATTCCTCCGACACGTCGAAGGCAATCTCCTGTTTGTCGCCGTTTTTGGGATAATGGACGATATGCTTGGCACCCCAGGTGTAGGTCAGGGAGCCGTTGTCGCCATAGATTTCATAGCAGTTGGCTGAGCGTCCGAAGCGCTGCCAGCCGCAGAGGAGGTTGCAGATGACGTTGTTTTGGTAGACCAGGGTGGCGGAGGCGTAGTCGTTGGGCTCTGGCAGGGCGGGGTCCATCAGCAGGCCTTCGCAATAGACGCGGGCGGGGGCGCCGAAGCTCCAGTTGAGCAGATCAAGGTGGTGTGCGAGCATGTCGATGATGACGCCGCCGGAAAGCTGGAAATCGGCGAACCAGTCGCCGGGAAGGCGTTTGAACGCGCCGACGACCAGGTCGACGTTGCAGAAGCGCAAGGCGCCGATCAGGCCGCTCTGGAGCAGCTCGTTGAGCTTGTGCTGGCCGGGATGGAAGCGGCGGACGAAGCCGACGGCGACGCGGCTTTTGGCCTTGGCTTCCGCCGCCAGCAGCTGTTCCGCCTCGGCCCAGGTGCGGCAGATGGGCTTTTCACAGAAGACGGGCTTGCCGGCCTGGAGGGCCAGCAGCACGGCCTCGGCATGACAATAGGTCGGCGAGGCGACGCAGACGGCATCGACGTGTGGGGAATGGACCAGTTCCCGGGCCGACGCCATGACGGCCATGCCGTATTTTTCCCGGCCCAGCTGGGCTGCCTCGGGCTTGGGGTCGTAGACGGCCGTGAGCTTGGCGTCCGGAAGGGCCGCGAGATTGTTGGCGTGCGAAGTGCCGAGGCGGCCGAGACCGACGATGCCGACTTTCAACATGGCTTTTTGCTCCTGGGTGGGAAGGGGTTGGCTGCTGGCGGCAAAATCAAGGGAGCGCGGCTTATCCCGGCCGCGCCTCCGGGGAGAACCGCCGTCAGCAATTCGGGAACAGGTGAGAGTGGAAATTGACCGGTTGATTTGCGGGAATGAGAATGCTTGTCATATTAAGGAATGACGAGTGGTAATGTATTCCGTGTCGCGGGGCTGTTCAAGTCGGAGGCAGTCATGAAACACCAACGGGGCAGATTTACCTTGATTGAACTTCTGGTGGTCATTGGCATCATCGCGCTGTTGGCCGCCATGTTGCTGCCGGTTTTGTCCAAGGCCCGGGAAAGGGCGGAGCAGGCGGACTGCATCGGCAACCTGCGGCAGTTGACGCTGGCCTTCATGATGTACATTGATGACAGCAAGAGCCAGTTCCCCTACTATACCAATGGCGGCTGGGGGGCGGGACGCGAAGGCGGCTGGGTCTTTTATGACGCCTTCCCGGTGCCGGTGGCGGGTAACTTTGACGTCAGTCGCGGCACTCTGTACAAGTACGTCAACGAAGAAAGAGTCTACGCCTGCCGCGGCGACCTCACGGAATCGCGCTGCAGCTACGGCGCCAATTCCGACACCCGCAACGCCAAACTGTCGGAAGTCGAGCGGCCGTCGTCCATCCCCTTGCTGCTGGAAGAAGGCTCAACCCGGCCGACGACGAACGACGGCTATTTCGACTTGGACTACCTGCCTGCCGATTATGTCGTCAACCGCCACAACGATGGCAGCGTGTATGGCTTCTGCGACGGTCACGTGAGCTGGGAAAAGTGGATCAATGACGACGTCTGGCGGATGTGTAACTTCCGGTAGGCCAGACCAGCCGGGGCGACGGCCCGCTCGTGCCGTCCGGCCCGGCGCTTCCGGGAGACCTCAGTTGAGTTGGAGAATCGCCTCCGCGAGCCGTTGCCGTTGCCGCAGCAGGGCTTCGGGATCACGGCCCCATTCCTTTAGATTGGCGGCCAGCGGGGTGACGAAGGAGCGGATTTGCGCTTCGACCTCGGCGCCGCCTTTGGCCGTCAGCCGCCGGCGCAGCAGTTCGAAGTATTCGAAGTCCTCATTGCCGTCGCGGAGGATTTCCAGGCGGACGGACGAGACGGGTCCGTCGATGCCGAGGTGGTTGCCCGGGTAGAGGAGGAAGCCTTCGCCGTTGCCGCGCGGGTAGACTTCGGGGTCGTTCCAGACGTTGGTCGGCAGCAGGCCGCCACGTTCGTCCTTCTGGTGCCAGAGCACGACGTTCCAGTAGAGGATGCCGCGGATGTCATGGTAGGCCTGCATCCAGGACAGGATGCGGTGGGCGACGCCGATGTCGTCGACCCAGTAGGTCGGATACGGCGGCGGCGGCCAGATGCAGGTGTACCACCAGACTTTGTCGCCGGCGGCGCGGCGTTCCGCGAGCACATCCCATTTGCAGGCGTCGAGGATCGGGCACCAGATGTCAATGGCGCCGTAGAGTTCCGGCTCCGGCTGTTCGGTCAGCAGCACCGGGATGTCCGCCCCGACCTGGTGGATCGCTTCGGCCAGTTCGCGGCATTCCTGGTATTGCTTCGGGGTCGGTTCGTCAAAGCAGTAGACATAGGCTTTGTCGAGCCAGTTCAGGGCGCGCAGCCGGTCAGCGGCGGCTTTCAGCGCCGGGGCATTGACTTTCAGCCAGGCGCCGGGCAGGCTGACGCTGTTGACGCGCGGGTCGTTCAGGAACCGTTCCGCTTCCGGCGACGTCAGGGGGACCGGCAGACGGCTGGGCAGCAGGCGGCGGTCCGCCATGAACCAGTAGAACTTTTCGTGCAGGGCGCGGAATTCCGGCGAGGTGGTCTGGAGGCCAAAGGCTTTGGCCAGGTGGTTTTCCCAGATCAGGAAGGCGCTTTGGTAGGAAGGCGTCGTCGGCAGGGCGAAATTGAAGACCGTGATACGGATGGGGATTTCGGCGCCGGGGCCGTCCGCGGAGGTCAGCGTCGCGACGGCGGCGTAGTCGCCCGGCGGGCAGTCGGGCGCGGCGGTGAACTGGAACCAGATGCTTTGCGTGGCGTCGAAGGGAACATCGACTGGCTCCCGCCAGGGCGGCAGGGGGTCGGGCCACAGGCCGGGCTGGGCGCCGGGCACCCGCGGGTTGGCCACCTGGGTGTAGCAGACCTGCAGGATGGCCAGACGCAGCCGTGGTTCGGGGGCGCCGGTGTCGCGCCGGCTGGGCGTCGAGCAGGTCGCCTGCAGCTGGCGGATGGGGCCGCCGGCGGCATGGACGGCCACCTGGCCGCTTTCCGTCTCGTTTTGCGCCATGACCAGGCTGATGCTCTTTGGCCGTTCCGCCGGCGGGGCCTGGTAGCGGCGGACTTTGTCCATCGTCGACGTCGTCCACACGACGGGCGCCGCGGGCTGGCCTGGGGGCAGCAGGGCCACCTCGACCGGCTCGGCCGAGCGTCCGAGCTGGTGGATGGTCGAGATGGCGACCAGGCGATAGAAGACGCGCGGCCAGTCCGCCGGAATGTCCCGGTCGGTCCAGGAGCAGTCCTTGACGACGGCATGGGGAGCGGCCGCGATGCCGACGTCAGGAAACCGCGAGCGGTAGACATAGAAGGCGTTGACGGCCGGAAGATGGTCATGCGTCCAGGTCAGGCTAATCTGGCGTGCGGCCGGGTCGAACCGGCCGGCGATGTTTGCCGGCGGCGCCAGGCGTTCGGGCGGGCGGCCGAAAAAGACATCGTCGACCCATCCCTGGCCTTCGCGCTCCTTGCCGTAGATTTCAAAGCGGATGTCGCAGAAGCTCGCATCGGCGCTGGTTTTGATGAGCACCTCGACGGGCGCCCAGGCCTCGGCGCTGACGCGGACGCCGTTGCGGTTGCGGAGGTATTTCTGGTTGGCGTCGTACTCATACAGGAACAGCGTCCCGTCGCCCTTGGCCATCGCGCTCAACATGTATTCGGTTTCCGGCTCGGTGCGGACGGTCTGGTGGATGGCGGCCACATGGCTGGTGCCGTCGATGACTTTTTTGATGAAGGCGGCGCTTTGGCCGGTATGGGCGTCGCCGGCGATTGCCCCGGCGGTGGCGCCGCCGGTGCAGTGCGCGCCCCAGGAGGCTGGAAAACCGCTGGCGGCCATTTCTTCAAACGAGGCATTCTGGAGCAGATTGGTCTGCGCCCGGGCCAGTGTCAGGGAGAGAAGCAGGGCAGGCGGAATCAGGGCAAGGCGCCAGCTGGTCATGGTCGGCTCCCAGGTTGATGTTGTTTGGGCAGAGATGTTTTCGGACGCCGGCCTTGCGTTGTCGGCCGGGTGGTCGGCGGCGGCAAGTCAAGGTGTCCGGTCGGTCTGGCAAAAGGCATGGCGTCGACGGCCATCGGGAAGCCGCGTGCCGGACGGCGGTTATGGCGGCCTTGCCGCCGGGTGCGGCCGTCACGACCAGTTGAGCACTTCGGCCACATGGGGCACAATCGGCGTGATCAGCTTTTTGATGGCCTGCCCGTATTCCCGGATTTCGGCCTGGGCGTGCGGGCTGTCGCGCAACTCGATGAATTTGATCAGGTTGTTGAGGTCGACGGTCGCCCAGAAGGTGGTCATCATGTTTTGCGGCAGGACGCCGCGGGCCTGCTCCCGGCAGACGCCTTCGGCCAGCAGCCGTTCAAAAAGCCGCAGGGCGGCGGCATGGTGCTCGGCAATCAGGGACCGGCACCCGTCCTGGTTGACGTGTTCGGCCGTCTTTGATGCCTGGCGGTCGCTTTCCGCCTGTTCGCGCAGCGCTCCCGGCAGGTAGAACGTGATGTCTTCGTTGGTATAGCGGCGGGAGATTTCGTTGTAGGACCAGGTCCGGTGCCGGTGCCATTGCGAGCGGACGAACAGAGGGCAGTGCACCAGGAACGTGAACACCACATGTTCCAGCGGACTGGTGTGGTGATTGGCGATCAGGTACTTGACCAGGGCCGCGTCGCGCTTGTCCATTTCCTGGCGGATTTTGCCGAACGACACCCGGGCGGCATTGACGATGCTGGTTTCCGTGCCCATCTGGTCGACGAGGCCAATCCAGCCCTGGCCATCCAGCACGAGAACATGGTTGGGCGGCGGAACATTGAGGTTGTCGGCGGCGTCGGTCATGGCGAGAACATCCTCTCTGCGAACAGGCCCACGAGGCGGTTATTTGCCGGCCAGGGGCGTTTCCAAATAGTCGGCGCAGCTTTTCAGGGACGCCAGCTGGCCGTAATCCTTCTCCGGCACTTCCACGCCGTATTTTTTGCGCAGTTCCATGACCACGTCCAGGAAGTCCATGGATTCCAGCTTGCCGCGCAGGCTGTCTTCGGGTTTCAGGGCGGCCCAGTCCTCGTCGGGAACAATGTCGCTGAGAATCTCCACAATGGCCTGGGTAATTTCGTCGCGAGTCATCTTTAATCCTTCCTGGGTAGAGGGTACGGACAGAACCTGTCCTGGTTGACGTGGGAATCATTCAGAATTTGGTGACGATGAGAACGCAGTTGATGCCGAGCATGCCGAACGAGTTGTTGAGGATGGCGTTGACGCGCGGGGCCTTGACTGGCTGGTTGAGGACGAGGTTCGGCAGGTCGCAGAGCGGGTCGAGTTGCTCGACGTTGATGGTCGGGTGGACGATGCCGTCGTCGAAGCTGGGCAGGTTGCCGGCCAGTTCCAGGGCGGCGGCGGCGCCCATGCAGTGGCCGATGAAGCTTTTCGTGTTGTTGACGTAGGTGTCACGGCAGGCCGGTCCGAACACTTCCCGGATGGCTTCGCATTCCTTGACGTCGCCGGCCGGGGTGCCGGTCGCGTGGGTGTTGATGATATGGATGTCCGCCGGCGTCAGGCCGGCCTTGGCCAGGGCCTTGCGCATGCATTCGGCTTGCCGGGCCGGATTGGGCAGGACCATGTCGGCGGCGTCGGAATTGTAGCAGTAGCCGGCTATTTCGCCGTAGATTTTGGCGTTTCGGGCCTTGGCCCGGTCGAGGCGCTCCAGGACATAGACGGCGCCGCCCTCGGAAACGACAATGCCGTTGCGGGCCGTGTCAAACGGGCGGCTGGCCTTGACCGGGTCCTCGTGGCTGGCGAGGGCGTTTTGGCTTTTGAAGGCGGCGAAGATGCCGAAGGTGCCGGTGCTTTCGGAGACGCCGCCGGCCAGGGCGACGTCGACTTCGCCGAGCAGGATTTGCTGGGCGCCGGTGACGCAGCCAAGGTTGCCGGCGGCGCAGGCGGCCCCGATCGTGTAGTGCGGCCCGGTGATGCCGAGGTTGACGGTCACTTCCCCGGCGGGGTTGTTGGCGACGGTGCGCGGATTGTGATAGTGCGACCAGTATTTCGTGTTGTAGTCGTAACGGCTGATTTCATAAATTTCATTTTCCGTTTCGACATTGCCGTGTTCGGTGATGCCGAGGAAGACGCCGACGCGATCCGGGGCGACGCCGCCGTCGGCGCCCAGTGCCAGGCCGGCGTCTGCCAAGGCCTCGTGGACGCAGTAGATCGAGATGGAGCCCGCCCGGGTGCCGACGCGCACTTCCTTGCGCTTCTGGTACTTCAGGGGGTCGAAGTGGCAAAGCCCGGCGACCGTGTGGCCAAAATAGCGGATGTCATAGTCGCAAACGCCGGAAATGCCGTTCAGGAGGCTGTGGCGGAACTCTGCCAGGTTGTTGCCGTTGGGCGCGGCAAGGCCTATGCCGGTGATGACGATGCGATGTGAATCCGGTTTGTGCATTCGATATTCTAATTGTTTGATGATGATATAGTTAAAAGAAATCAGCGCCACCCGGGCGGGAAATATGCAAAAAAAAAAACTGACTATAGT